>DATAOM010000115.1:0-4333 GCA_036265775.1 Ktedonobacterales bacterium
GCCCGCTCTGCGCGTCCAGGCCGCGGTCCATATAGTCGTTGAGCGTGCCGATAGCGACTTGCGCGCAGGCGACCCCTACCAGCACGCGAGCGAGCGTCGTCGGAACGATCACATGGCCAGACGAATAGGCGGCGAGTACGGAGAAGAGCGCGACGGCGGTGACATACATCAGGCTAGGGATCGGGTGCGTGACAAGCAGCATCCCGAGGAGCCGCTGCGGCAACCCGACATGGGCGCTAGATTGTGGTCTGGGCGGGGTGTCAGGCTTGGTCATGCGTGTTGTCTGCTCCCGCCGCTCGCCGGGCGCTCAGATGGGCAGTCCCTGGCTGTTGGTGTGCAGTGACTGAGTGGCGAACTTGACCAGAAACGCCACGATCTCCCCGCTGGGTCGCTCGATCAATACTCCACCATCTTGCCAGATCCCGTCCAGGTGCTGGAAGGGTCCAGGTGGATCGCCCTGGTTCATGTGAATGTCATGCACGCCCAGGCCGGTCGTATAGGGCGCGCCAAAGACGAACACGCGCACACTGCCCAGGAGGTGTGTCTCCAGCGCGTTGAGCGCATTATCGCCTGTGCTGTCAATCCACGGATTCCGCAAGCCCTCTAACCAGCGCAGGAAGCGCCCAATGAGAGAGTTGCGGCGGAAGAGCCAGAAGCCGAAGTAGCTGGCAGCCATGCCAATGCCGAAGAAAGGGCTGCGGACGTAGTCAATCGCGCCGGAGAGGCGCGTCGAGGCGAGTGGACTCCATCCGAGCGGCAGCGCCAGCGTCGCGGAGAGCGCCGGGCGACTGAGATGGCGCACGACGCGATACTGCACCTTGATCCCGCTCGGCGTCGAGACATCCACCGCGCCTTCGTACTGTCCCGCAGAGGTGTCCACGTAGAGCTTGCCATGATACCAGGAGCCATAGTTATTCGGGTCTTCGCGCGTGAAGTGATTGAGCGTCCCGATGAGGACGCCATAAGCAGGCAGCGGCATCTCGCTCGTTCCTTTCGGCTGCTTGCGCCTCTGCCTTTGGCGAAGGCGCGCGGAGAATGGCGGCGGTCGCGTCGCCATCGCACATCTGTATCACGAGGAACGCAGCCGGATAGTTACGACTTCTATACGCGCGACGTGTGCAGCGTCTCGTCGTAGAAGCGCAGATAGGCCTCTGTCATCATATCCAGACTGAAGCGCCGCTCGATCCACTCACGGCACGCCTGCCGGTCCAGGGTCTGCGCCTGGCTGACCGCATCCGCCGCCTGATTGACGTGCCCCGGCGCAACGAGCCAGCCCGTCCGTCCGGAGTCCACCACCTCGCGCAGCCCGCCACGCGCGTAGCCGATGACGGGCGTGCCGGTCGCCTGCGCCTCACACGCCGTCAGGCCAAACGGCTCATCCCACTGGATCGGGCAGAGCAGCGCCTCCGCATTCGCCATCAGGTCCCACAGCCGCTCGCGTGTCACCGCGCCAAAGTACGTCACGCGGGCGTCGGTCCGGTCCAGTGAGGGCGCCACACGCTCGTCGAAGTACGTCTGATCATAGATTGGCCCCGCGATGATCAGCGGGCGTTTCGCGCGGCTGGCGATGCGGATCGCGTCGAAGACGCCCTTCTCTGGACTGATGCGCCCGGCGTAGAGCAGGTAATACGTCGCGCCCCAGACGAGGTTTGCGGGCATACGGTCAATATCCACACCATTGTAGATCACTGCATCGATGCGGACGCGTGGCATATATGTCTCGGCGCAGGAGCCTGACACCGTCACCAGCCGCACTGGCGCGGCATGCTCTGGCGCGGGAGATGCGAGCGCGTCGAGGATGAACGGGTCGAGCGCGGGCAGATGCAGCGTGTGGACGACGGGCAGCGGCTGGCGGCGCGCGTAGGCGAACGCCGCCCAGTCGTAGGCGTGCGCGTGGACGATATCGTGCTGGGCGGCGTTGCGCGCGATCAGATCGTACACATGCGCGAAGGCCCGCGCGATCGGTGTCGCGTCAGGGTCGGTAGGGCTGGCGGCGGCCTGCTGCGGCTGGACCTGGTAGCTCGCCAGCGCGGCGGGATCGATCCCGGTGTGGACCACGCGCACCCCAGGCACGTCGGAGCCGTCGGAGGCGTAGAGCGTCACGTCGTGGCCATGATCGTTCAAGCTCTGAGCAAGGTCGTAGAGGATGGCCTGCGCGCCACCCAGGAACGGCGGCGCGATGGGCGAGACGAGCGGGGCGAGCAACGCGATGCGCATAAGTGAAGCCTGTCTTCCAGCCAGAGACGATTCCACTACACGCTATTGTATCCAGTCTGGCTGCCCAAAGTCGCCGATGCGCGCCGAACGCAGCTTCCAATCCACCAGACGCGACCCCTGCACGGTGAGCGTAAGGACATTGCCGACGGCGGCGACGCCCCACATCTCGTCGAAGACGAAGTTGCCCAGGCTGTAGATGATCGGCTTGCTCTGGTAGATCTCATGGGGCTGGATGACGTGCGGATGCGCGCCGACGACCAAGTCCGCTCCTGCGTCAATAGCCGCGCGCGCCAGCGCCTGTTGGTGACTCGTCTCGACCGTCTCGTACTCCACGCCCCAGTGCTGGAAGACGATCAGAAAGTCCGCCTGTGGACGCGCCGCCTGGATGTCCGCGCGCATGCTGGCCTCTTCGAGCCAGGCGTGACCGGGCGAAGTGTCGGTGGCGGCGAAGTTCTGTGGCTGGATCTCACAGTAGGCCAGGAAGCCGAGCGTCGTCCCATGAACTTTGCGAATCACTGGCGTATGCGCCGCCGCGCGATTCAACCCGCCGCCCAGGGGCGTCAGGCCGTAGCCAGGCAGCTTGCCAAGCATGTCGCTGAAGGCAGCCTTGCCATAGTCGCCGCTGTGGTTGTTGGCGAGCGAGACGATGTCGAAGCCCGCCGCGACCAACCGCTCGAAGGATTTGACCGGCGCCTCGAAGGTATACTGCTTGGGCTGCGGCGCGCCAAGCGCCGAGACGACGCACTCCAGGTTGCCCACGGTCAGATCGAAGCCGCGCAGATAGTCTCCTGTGTGCGTGAAGGGAAACGTATCGTTGGTGGCGAGGAGCCGCTGGCCGACGCTGCGCGCGAGCATCAGGTCGCCGGTGATGGCGATGGTGACAGGACGTGTGTCCTGTGTCGCGGTAGGCGCGATCGTCGGCGCGCTGGTCGGCGTCTGGCGCTGCGTCGCGCTCGATTGTCCCCCGCACGCGGCGAGCCAGGAGACCAGTGGGACGCCCGCCGCAATGCCAAGTCCTGCGCGCCCTGCCCGCGAGAGCAGCGCGCGACGCGCTAAGGACGCCGCTTCCCGCCCGTCATCACTCATTCGAATAGATCTCCAGATTCGTCCCGTGCAGCGGCGCGGCGTCTGGTCCGACGAGGAACAGCACGATGCGCGCCATCTGCTCCGGCGTCATACCCGCTTTGAGATGCGGCGCGGCGGCGCGCAGCATCTCGGTATCCACCGCGCCAGGGCTGACGGCGACGACGCGGATGTTGAGCGGCTTGCCCTCCAGCGCCAACGCCTCGCTCAAGCCAGCGACACCGAACTTCGAGGTCACGTAGGCGCCGTTGCCGGGGAACTTCTCGACCTTGGGCACGCCAGAGAGCGAAGAGAAGTTGACGATGATCCCGCCGCGCGGCGGCATGACACGAAACGCCTCGCGGCAGCAGAGAAACGTTCCGCGCAGGTTGACGTTCAGCACGGCGTCCCACGTCGCGGTCGTTATCTCGGCAATGGGCGCGCGCGCGAACGCTCCGGCGGCATTGACCAGCATATCAACTGGCCCGAAAGCCTCTGATGTGCGCGCGAAGAGCGCTGCCACGCTCGCCTCATCCGCGACATCTACTGGAACCGCCAGCGCGCGTCCACCAGCCTGAGTGATCGCGCCCGTATTCTCTTCCAGTTGCTTTGTGTCGCGGGCAGCCAGGACGACCGCCGCGCCCTCGGCGGCGAAGAGCGCGGCGATGGCGCGGCCAATGCCACGGCTGGCGCCAGTGATAATGGCGACTTTGCCGGCGAGGCTTTGGCCTGGCGTGGCTGATGCAGGCTGGTTCTCTGGCGTCATGCCGCCATTATAACATTGCCCGCCGCCGAATTATCCCCCCGCGAAGGGCGATCCACAGACCTGCCACGGCAGGAGCAGCGTTTCGGCGTCGCTGCCAAAATACTCAATAATCACGCGGCCTATCTTGTAGAAATGGGGAGCCGCAATCCAGTCAACATCATAGGTGGCCCCGAATGGCCCGATACCAGTATGAACTGTTGAACCGTCTGGCGAGATATTGCTGGCATCGAGGTCTGCCAGGGCAGGTGTCGCATATTCATAGACCCAGACATTCTGACCGTCCACCAG
>DATAOM010000116.1:0-4644 GCA_036265775.1 Ktedonobacterales bacterium
CATCTCCCCACCCATAGGGCGGGCGCAGGATGATAAGGCGTATTGCTTCTGTGGGAGTCGCGCCCGCCTCAAGTAGATCCTCGAACATGATGAGGACGTCATCTGCCGTATCGTCCTGCCAGACCTCAGTACCCCAGGCGCTCATAGCATCGCATCCCCTGCTTTGTGACGACGCTACGAGCGCGTGCCTGCTGAGGTCTGTAACGGCTGCACATCGTACCAGTTACGCCCGAGCTTGAGTTCGACCTTCACCGGCACGTCGAGCGGCAGCGCATTGGTCATGGTTTCGATGACCAGCGGCCCGACAGCCTCCACTTCGGAATCCATCGCCTCCAGCACCAGTTCGTCGTGGACCTGCAAGATCATGCGCGAGCCAAGCCGCCGCTCGCGGATGCGCTCGTCCAGCCGCACCATCGCAATCTTGATCATGTCGGCGTTCGTTCCTTGAATCGGCATGTTGATCGCCTCGCGCTCGACCGCCTGCCGCTGCGCCAGTGGCAGCGTGGCCATATCCGGTGGGACGTAGCGGCGGCGTCCCAGCAGCGTCTGCACGAAGCCCTGCGTACGCGCCTGGAGCAGCGTGGATTCGACGTACTCGCGCACCTTGGGGAAGGTCTTCTCATAGGTGCGAATGAACTCGACCGCCTCGGCGTTCGTCATGCCCGTGACGTTCGCCAGCCCGAACGCGGATTGCCCGTAGAGCACGGCGAAGTTGACTGTCTTGGCAAGCCTGCGCTGCTCCGGGCGCACCTCGGCCAGCGGAATCTTGAAGAGTTGCGCGGCGGTGGCGGCGTGAATGTCCTCATCGGCGAGGAAGGCCGCGACGAGCGCTGGCTCGTGTGTGATGTGCGCCAGGATGCGTAGCTCGATCTGCGAGTAGTCGGCGGTGAGCAGGTACATCCCAGGATCGGCCAGGAAAGCGCGGCGGATGCGTCGCCCGACCTCCGTACGAATCGGGATGTTCTGCAGGTTCGGGTTCGAGGAACTCAGTCGGCCCGTTGCGGCGATGGTCTGGTTGAAGGACGTGTGGACACGGTGATCGGTGGGACTGACGAGTTCGAGCAGCCCATCCACATAGGTGGACTTGAGCTTGCTGAGCTGGCGGTACTCCAGCAGTAGGTCCACCATCTCGTGCATCCCGCGCAATCCTTCGACAATCGCGGCGTCCACAGAGTAGCCGGTCTTGGTCTTGCGGCCAGATGGTAGCTTCAACTCGTTGAAGAGCACCTCGCCGAGCTGCTTGGGCGAGTTGAGGTTGAACTCATGGCCGACGGAGGCATAGATCGCTGAGCTAAGGGCGTTGAGTTGTTCGTCAAGCTGCGTCGCCATCTGCTGGAGGAATGGGGGGTCGATCAGCATGCCCGTCAGTTCCATGCGCGCGAGCACCGGGATCAGGGGCAGCTCGATCTCGCGATAGAGGCGCTCGACGCCACGCCCGGCCAGTTGCGGATCGAGCCTGAGGTGTAGCCGTAGCGCCATATCAGCGTCGGCTCCGGCGTAGTCGGCGGCGGTCCGTATGGGAACCTGCGCCATCGTGATCTGCTTTCTGCCCGTCCCAATCAGGTCGCTGATCGGCGTCATGATCACGCCCAGGTTCTCGAACGCCAGCTCTTTCAGCCCCAGCCCGCGCCTGCCGGGATGGAGCAGGTCCGCCGCGACCAACGTGTCGCCCACTAGCCCCTCGATCCAGACGCCCCGCCGCGCGAACGCCATCATGTCGAACTTGGCGTTATGCGCCGTCTTGCCGACCTTCGGATCGGTCAGCGCTGGGCGCAGCCGCTCGATCACATCCTTGAGGGGCAGTTGCCGCGCAGGCTCCTCGCCCTCTGACGTCGCTCCGTGCCCGACGGGGATATAATAGGCCTCGCCAGCGCCAATGGCGAAGGAGAGGCCCACCAGGTTGGCCGTCATCTCGTCGGTGGTGTCGGTCTCGGTATCGAAGGCGAAGAGCGGCGCCGAGGCCAGCGCGCGCGCCAGCACATCCAGCGCCTCCGGCGTATCGATGACGAGCGTGTTGGTCGTCTGCGGCGCAGCAGGAATGGCCAGACGTGGCGCGCTGGTCCCCGGCGCGAGACTCACGCCCTCCTCGGTGATGGCCTGAAGCTCGTCCTCGGCGAAGAGGCTCAACTGCGCGGCGCCATCGCCTTCCGCCTGCGCTGCAGGCTGCGCTGGAGCCTGCGAAGCAGGGGCAGCCACCGTAGTCATCCCGGCGTCGGCTCGGCGGGGCAACTTCTCGACAAGGCTGTAGAACTCGAACTCGTGGAAGACTTTCATCACGCGGTCAGCGTCATAGTCCAGAGCGCGCGCCGCCTCCAGATCGAGCGTGATCGGCGCGTCAGTGACTATGGTGGCGAGATATTTGGACTGGATTGCCTGATCGCGATGCGTCTCCAGCAGCGATTGCGTGCGCGCCGGCAGGTCCGCCAGATGCGCCAGGATATCTTCCAGCGAGCCATATTCCTGGATGAGCTTGCTCGCCGTCTTGGCGCCGACGCCCGGCACACCGGGTATATTGTCCGAGGTATCGCCGACGAGCGCCTTGTAATCCACGATGTGCTCTGGGCCGAAGCCATAGCGCGCGATGATGGCGGGAACGTCGAAGTAGTCAAATTCACCCCGGCGCGGCGTGCGCGCAAACGTCACGCGCACCCAGTCGTTCACCAGTTGCAGCGTGTCCAGGTCGCCGGTGGCGATCACCGTGCGCACGCGCTTCTCCGTCGCCTGGCGCGCCAGCGTCCCGATCAGGTCGTCGGCCTCATAGCCGTCCACCTCGAAGATGGGCATGCCAAACGCCGCGACGACCTCGCGCACGGACTTGAACTGCGCACGCATGCCGTCGGGCAGGGATGGGCGATGCGCCTTGTAGGGCACATACGCTTTGTGGCGGAAGGTGGGCGTTGGACGATCAAACGTCATCACCAGATAATCGGGGCGGATGATGCGATAGACGTCCAGCAGCATACGCGTGAAGCCAAAGACGGCATTGATCGGCACGCCCGCGCCGGTGCTCATCTCTTCGGGGAAGGCGTGGAACGAACGATGGAACAGCGCGTGTCCGTCCAGCACGGCCAGGATAGGGCTGGCGGCGGGATCGCTGGCGCCGTTTGGCGATGAGACATGAGATTGGGATTGCTGGCTCATAGTGACGCGCGGCGTCGCTCCCTTTTAGCGCAGGATCAGGCGCAGGAGATGGCCGCTCCTCCTCTCGGTGGTGGGAACGAGTGAGCTATTCTTCTTCAGGATACCCCACCCGGAACACCAGGGGAGTATCAGCGCTACCGACGGCTAGATAGCGAGACGCGTCACTTCACGGTAATGGTGTACGAGAGCACATCGTCGGCCAGCGTGACGCTCGTGAACTGCGGATTCGCCGACTGCGCGTTGGGCGGCAACCGGTTGAGCGCATCGTTGATCGCCGACTCAAGCTCTGGGCCACTCTCGATGAGCGCGATCAGACCAGTCACGGTCGTGCCACGCGCGACCAGATGACCATCAGCGGTACCAAGTGTTGTCGTGATGCTGTTCTGCTGATTGTTCGAGTCGAAGGTGATCTTGAGTTGGCCGTCGGCGAAGCTCACGTGCGTGTTGCTCACCGGACTCTGCGACGAGGCGCTTGCGGCGATCTGCTGGTTGAGCGTACTGGCCGCGACCGAGCCGGCAAAGCTACCGCCATGTGCTTGAATCAGCGGAATGCCTTGTGTGATGAGCGCCGCGCTGGCTTGATCCGCCAGGGTATTCATCTGCGTGCGTATCGAGCTATCCACCTGGTTGTGCAGCGCCGGGCGGAGCACCAGTCCCCACGCGCCTGCGCAGACACAGGCGAGAATCAGGATGACCACGCCGAGGATGAGAAACACACGCGCGACAGGACTCATCCGACGCCCAGTAGGAATAGGCGGTGGCGCAACTGGCGTGGCGCGGCCACGTGGCGCGGCTACCGTCTGCAACTCAGGGTCGGTGATCGCCTCGTCGGCTGCGACGCCACCCTTCATTGGCACGTTCGTCACGCTCGCCACGAGTGGACGGCCACAGCCTCCACACATGCGCGCGCCTGGGTCGTTTAGCCAGCCAC
Organism: Ktedonobacterales bacterium; assembly: GCA_036265775.1. GTDB lineage: Bacteria > Chloroflexota > Ktedonobacteria > Ktedonobacterales > JADMIN01 > DASWAC01. The sequence goes on from DATAOM010000116.1 coordinate 4,073, forward strand.
AATGCGCGCATTGGATTCCAGGGACTCCAGTCGATGCCATCGTGGCCGCCTCCGCCGTTCGTCCTGCCAGTCGCTACAGGTTCTCGCGCTCCTCGCCGAATTGAGCGGCGCGCGGCGCGCGGCGCGCCCTCAGCGAGAGGAGCCGCCATGGCTGACGCCAGGCGCGCTGCGTGATCTCGCGTGTAAGCGCACGCTGTACGCGATGATACATGTCCGGTAGGTCGTTGGCAAGCTCGGATGGCACACCTGTCCCCCACCGTCCAAGGGTATACGCTTCACCGAGCTTTTTGATGTCCTCCCGCTCCTCTGGCACGAATTTGCCCAGTTGCGCGGCATACTCATTTGGCGTCTGCGCGACCTGTGGCGGCGAGCCCGCCCAGGCTCCTAACCGTGTCACACGCCCGAAGAGCGCGGCGGCGCGCGGGAGCCCCCGGAAGAGCGAGCGCCACCAGATCAGGCCAACCAAGGCGGCCAACAGCGCCAGCAGCAGCACGATAGTAAACGAGATCGTCGTCGTGATGACGGCTGGGGACGAGCCTGGACCGGTGGCGGGGCCAACGTCGGGATCAAGC
>DATAOM010000117.1:0-25662 GCA_036265775.1 Ktedonobacterales bacterium
AACGCGCACGCGCGGCCTCCGCGCCTGAACCTGAGCCTGAGCCGATTGCAACTCCGGCTGCTAAGGTGGGCTGGCGCGAGCGGGCGCGGCTCCTGACCAATGAGGGCAAGCAATTAGCGCGCGGCCCCATCGGGCGCTTCTCGGCGAGCCAGGTCTTCATCGGCCTCGGCGCTGGTCTCTTCTTCCCGTACCTGAGCATCTATTTCGTGAATGAATTGGGCGCGACCACCCCGCAGTTCGGCGTTCTCAGTTCCGTGCAGACAGTTCTGCTGGCCGGGGCGGCGCTGCTCGCGGCCCCGCTGGCGGCGCGCTTCGGCAAGCTGCGTCTAGCGATCGTGGCGCAGACGCTCTCGCTGCCCTTCCTGATCGTCCTGGGCGTGTCGCCAGTGCTTAGTATCGCGGCGGTGGCCTACCTCGCGCGCGCCTCGCTGATGAACCTTGGCGCGCCAGGGCTCCAGGCGTACTACATGGAGGCCGTGCCGGAGGGCAGGCGTGGCCTGGCCAGTAGCGTCTACAATGGCGTGTGGCAAGGCGCGTGGGCGCTCGGCGCGCTCATCGGTGGATCATTGATCTCGCGTGCGGGATATGGCTCGGTGTTCCTCGTCGCGGCAGTGTGCTATACAGCGAGCATCCTGCTGCTGGCATGGTGGTTCGGCGGCGCCAGACAGCGCGCTACACGTGAAGAGCCAGCGCCTGCGCTCCAGGGTGACGCCGTCTGAGAATCAGCCCTCAGGAGCCCAGGGAAGCGGCTCGTCGGGTGGGGCATTGAGCCGCTCGACCGCCCCTTCGACCGCTGGCACGAGCGCCGTATCATCAAATGGCTTCTGCAGGACTCGAATTGACATGCTGCGCAGTAACTCGATGAAGTCGGGCGGGAACGTGTGCGCTACTGCGGAGATCATAATGTATTCATGATTCAGCAGCGGCCCACCCTCGCTGGCGACGGTCTTGAGCACCTCGCCGCCATCCATGCGCTCCATCTGGTAGTCGAGCAGCACGATCATAGGGTCGGATTCGGCGCGGATCGCCTCCAGCCCCTCGTCACCATCAGTCGCCTCTCGCACCTGATAGCCGTGCGGCTCCAGCATCCCGCGCACCGCCTGACGGATAGACTGACTGTCATCGACGACTAGTACCTGTGGCGCCTGAGTCATACGCGATTCCTGCGTCTTTCGTCTGCCTGAGGCGTTCCCCGCGATGAAACGCCCGCGCTGGCTGAACCGGTTTAGAAGGCAGGCGATGCCCGAAGGCTCTCCCATCGCCCGCCTGAAAGGAGAGACGGACAGAGCGAGCATCGATAACGCGACACACCGCTTGTCCTATTAGAGATCGGTAAACCATCTTGCCCACAGATGATACAGCCACCGGCTGAACATCGGATGAACAGCCACTCATCTGGCGCTGCGCGACCAGTTACTGGATACCAGACTGGCGCAGAGGTCTCCATGGACAAGCCCTGCTTCGCAGGCTGGGCGCTACGATCAATCACGCCCCTCATACATACACCATCTTTCGCCCGGAAAGTTACACGATGGGGCGCAACTTCAGTCGGGCGGATTCTCGTCGAGGTACGACTTGAGCGAGCGTGGCGTGAAGCCAAAGTTTTTCTCGACCGCGTCAATGTCGGTGACGTTTGGGAACTCGAAGAGCGCCATCGCGGCGCGCGTCACTGGCGGCTTTGGCAGGACCAATTCCATCACGCCCGCGCCCAGACTGGCCAGTGGTATCGGCCCAGGAACCTTGATACGCCGCTTCTGCAGTTTCGCCATCAACAGGTCGAGAATCTGGGCATAGGTGTAGACCTCCGGCCCGCCCACGTCGATCATGCGTCCATCGTAACGCTCCGGCTCGCGCGCCATCTTGATCAGACACGTGACCACGTCCTCGACCCAGATCGGCTGGAACTCCAGCTTGCCATTGCCGATCATCGGCGTGACGCCTGGCACGCTGCGGATCAGATCCGACAATCCCTTGAAGAACGCCGCGCCCCTACCAAAGAGGATAGACGGACCGAGCGCGGACCACGCCAGGCCGCTCTCGCGCACACTCTGTACCGCCTCATAGCGCCCCTGCATGTACGAGCCGGGCTTGTCCGGCTTCGTCCCCAGTCCCGTCAGGACGATGATGCGCTGGACGCCCGCGCGCTTCGCCGCCGCGACAAGGTTGCGCGTGCCAAGCACGTTGGTCTTGTAGTAGTCGACGCCTGGTCCTTGCTTGCGGTCGGCGGTGACGAAGGCGGCGTGGATGACGGTATCCACCCCAGCGAGCGCCGCGTCCATCGTCGAGGGCAGCGCCGTATCGCCGGTGAAGAGGTCATAGCCCTCGGCTGGTAATACCTTCCTCGCCTTGTCTGCGTTGCGAACCAGCGCGTGTGGGCGCTCGCCCTCCTGCGCCAGTCGCGCCACCAGACGGCTCCCGACAAATCCAGCGGCTCCTGTTACCAGCAGCATGGTCGCGCTCCTCTTCTGTCGGCCTATGTTATGAAGGGGTATCTTCGCGGCAGATTATAGGCGCAGAGAGAACACCGTGCGAAGCCTGTTCAATCAGCGAACAGGCACGATCCAGGCGTGGTGTCATGCCCATCACAGGATATTGACCGCGCGACCGATGATAGTCCCGATAATGACCAATGAGATGAGCGCTTGCACTATCACCATCAGCTTGGTCCGGTGAGTAAGAGGAAATGAGTCCGCCGGGCTGAGCGCCGTCGAGAAGCAGAACGCAAGAAACAGATAGTCGATGAAGCCCGGCTCCCACTTGCCTGGGTTATTGAACTGCTGTTGTGGGAACATAAAATCCTGCTGCCAGTCTGGCGTTACCTGCCGCATGCGTGGGCCGCCCCCATCAACCTCCCAGTATGCCGTGGTAAAGACCAGCACATTGATCGTCCACAGCGTCGCGCCATCTATGAGCAGCTTTATGCCCTTCTGATAGTTGGGCAGCGCGATGAGGAAGCGCGCCAGCGACACGATCAACGCGGCGACGACGATAGCGAGAACGCCATATGCCAGGCCACGCGCGAGACGGTGCGGCAGAGAACGGCGCAGGAGACCGTGGGAGATGAAGAGGGGCGCAATCAACAGACCTTCTACCAAAAGCAGCAGCCAGGGAGGGCCGAAGCGGATCGAGTCGCCCAGGACGAGATAGAGCGCGCCAATCGCGAGCAGGCCGACTGTAGAGACGATCACCTGTTCGAGATCTGGCAGCCACTCCTCTACTATTCGTTGCTCTTCAGACTGGTTCGCCATACCATGCCCCCGCGCGCCTGTATCTCACATTGTATCGCGCTCCATGTTGCGTGTCTCACACTCTTTGACGCGCTATGCTGGTGGCGGATCACAAGTTGGCGGTCAATACCGCTTATCACCACATAGCGCGGCGCGCCCACAGCATAACTCGCGAGTTCGCGGCGCGCCCATATGCCACAACCATGCTACAATGCGGCAAATGAAGGCAGGAACGTTGGGAGCGGGTCACGATGTCCGAGACGTATGAGCAGCCGGAACGCGCGCCTGAGATTACCATCGAGGACTTCGAGAAGGTGGACATCCGCGTCGGGCGTGTGCTCTCCGCCGAGCCGCTGGAAGGCGCGCGCAAACCAGCCTATAAGCTGCGTATCGACTTCGGCCCCGAGATCGGCGTCAAGCAGTCCAGCGCGCAACTCACCGCGCTCTATCGCGCCGAGGATCTGGTGGGGCGATTGGTAATGGGCGTCGTCAACTTCCCGCCGCGACGTATCGCCGGATTCCGCTCCGAAGTGCTGACGCTCGGCGTGGCCGATGCGAACGGCGCAGTGATCCTGCTCGCGCCCGACCGCGACGCGCCCCTCGGCTCGCGCATGTTCTAGCATGTTCTAAAATGCAACAGGCACACGAGGTCGCTGACAAGATCGCTGACTGGCGGAGGCGCGCCAATGATCGAGCAATCCGCAACAGGCGCGCGCCCCTCTCTGGTTGGACGTCGCCGCGAGAACGACGCGCTCTGGACGCGATTTGAGGCTGCGGCGACGGGGCGGGCGGGCGTCGTCCTGATCGCGGGGGAGCCGGGAATCGGCAAGACGCGCCTACTCGACGCCTTCGCCGCGCACGCCACATCCACTGGCGCCCGCGTACTGCGTGGAGGAGCCTCCGAGGCCGCTGGTATGCCGCCTTACCTCTCCTTCCTCGAAGCCCTCGGCCAGCATGTGCGCGCAACGCCTCCCGATGCACTGCGAGTTCAGATCGGAGACATGGCGGGCATCCTCGCCGACATTCTCCCAGAGTTGACGGCGCGACTGGGAGAGGCGCCACGCAGTTATCCACTCCGGCCGGAGCAGGCGCGATTGCGACTCTATGAAGCGGTGAGCATGTTCCTCGCGGCGCTCTCCACCGAGCGTCCTCTGGCGCTGATCTTCGACGATCTACAATGGGCGGACGGAGCCACACTAGACCTGCTCGCGTATCTCGCACGGCGCCAGCGCGCGATACCGCTGCTGCTGGTCGGCGCGTATCGCGCTGGCGATGCAGAAGGGCGCGCCGCATTCGCCCAGACGCTCGCCGAGCTCAACCGGCTGCGCGCGCTCGACCTGCTGACACTGGAACCGCTCGACGCCGCAGCGATGGTCGCGCTCGCCGAAAGCTATCTTGGTGGTCCAGTGATCGCTCCTCTCGGCGAGACGCTTTTCCGCCATAGCGAGGGCAATCCATTCTTCGCTGAAGAACTGCTGCGCAACTGGGTTGACGCGGGCGCTCTCACTCAGGCCGAACACGGGCGCTGGACGCTAGCAACTGCGCAGGTCCCGGCGCTGCCTCCCGGGATCGCTGGCGCGGTGCGCCAACGTCTGGCGCGGTTGCGACCCGAAACTCTCGAACTGCTCAGGACCGCCGCGATTCTCGGGCACACGTTTGAGACCGCGCTGCTGGCGGAGGTGGTGGGGCAGGATGTGGAGGCCGTCGAGGAGTCGCTGCGTGAGGCGGCGCAAGCCAACCTGCTCAGTAGTGCTATGACAGGCGCACAAAGCGCATACTCGTTCAGCCATGACAAGATACGCGAGAGCATCTATGACGACATGACGCATGCGCGCCGTCAACGTCTGCACGGCTTCATCGGACACGCGCTCGAAGCCCGCTCACTGTCCCCTGACGCGCAACGCCTGTCCGAACTGGCCTATCACTTTGCCCGCAGTGGCGACCGCGTACGTGGAGCTGACTACGCCAGGCGCGCGGCCCAACTGGCGCTGGCCGCATATGCTCCAGAGGAGGCGCTGGCGCACTACCGCGCCGTCCTCGAGTTGACCGGCGCAGACGACCCACGACGTGGCGAAACGCTGATAGGCGTGGGCGACGCGGCGACACTGGCTGGAGCGCACGATGACGCCGTCTCGGCGTTTACGGCGGCGCAAGCCTGGTACGAGCGTTCCGGCGACCGTGTCGCGGCGGCGCGGGCCGCGCACCGGCTTGGCCAGGTCTGGTGGCAGCGCGAGGCCATCCCGCAAGCGCGCGAGGCCTTCGAGGCGTCGCTGGCCCTGCTCGAGGGACAGCCGCTCGCGGAGACTGTCTGCGCGCTGGTAGACCTGAGCAGCCTGCTCGCGCTGAGTCAGCACCAATATACGGCGGCCCTCGCGCATGCGCGCCAGGCGTTCACGCTCGCCGAGCGGCTGAGCGAGGATAACCTGCTGGCGTCGGCTAGCCGCGTGCTCGGCAACCTCCTAGCGCGCACGAACCAACTACCGGAGGGGCTGGATTTGCTTCGGCGCGCGCTCGACCTCGCTCTCGCCGCCGATAACCTCGCGGAAGCGGCGGAATGCTGCGCCTGTCTGCGGATGGCATGTGCCTGGAACTGCGAGTATCGGCAAGCCATCGCGTATGCCCGCCAGGAGATTGACCTCGCACGGCGCTGCCACGCGCCCTATCTCCTGCGCCACATCTACACGCACCTCACGGTGATGTACGCGCTCGCCGGAGAGCTGGCCGAAGCTGAGCGCGCGTACACGGAGGCACAGACTGTAGTCGAGCGGCTGACGGCTCCTGAAGCGTGGGCCTATTTCGACCTCATCGCCGGCGTTGTGCCGATGGCGCGTGGCGACTACGCGGCGTCCGAGCAAGGAACGGTACGCGCCATCGAGGAGTTTCGCGCCGCCAATCCTGACACACTTGTCTGGTATCTGGGTATTCTCGCCGTCATCAGCGCTCGGCAGGGCAAGGAGCGCGAGACGCTGGCCGCCATCGACGAGGCCGAGGCGGCGATCGCAACCGTCCCGAGCGACAGTATGGCCTCGATGTTACCGCTAAGTTCGGTCGTGGACGCCGCGTTTCTCATCGGCGCCGGCCAGCGCGTCGCGCATTACTACACGCGCCTGGAGCCATTTAGGGGGCAGTTCCACAATGCGCTCGTGAGCCGCCTGCTCGGCCAGATCGAGACGCTCCAGGGCGATTTCGCGGTGGCGCACATCTCGCTGGACGAGGCAGAGGCGACCGCCCGCGGCGAGCAAGTCAAGTTCGAGCTGGCGCAGACGCTCGTCGCCCAGGCTGATCTGGCCATCGCCGAAGGCGGACGCGGGGCAAGAGAGCGCGCACGTGAGAAGCTGGCCGAGGCGCAGGCGCTCTACGCCGAGTTCGGCAACGAGACCGAGGTCCGCCGAATGGATGCGGCGCTCCGACGCCACACGCGCGGGCGTACAGCGCAGAGCCCGCGGCTGCACGCAGGTCTCAGCGCACGCGAGATCGAGGTGCTGCGCCTTGTAGCCTCCGGGAGGAGCAACCGCGAGATCGCCAGCGACCTCGTCCTGAGTGAGAAGACCGTCGAGAACCACCTCACGCGCATCTATGGCAAGATCGGCGCAGAAAATCGCGCCGCCGCAGCCGCCTTCGCCATCCGTCACGGCCTCGCCTGATCCTCATACTCTCTCCTCCTTCTCCATGTAGGGGTTATCCCCCATCGGCGCCCTTCTCCTATGCGCCGCGACCGCTCCCGATATTGAGGGGATTGTCCCGATGTGCCGGCCCATGCCGCCCGGCTAGACTTGTTCCAGAGCGACGGGATGCGTCGCGCAAGGCGAGCCGTTTGGAGCGGCTGTCAGTACTGTCAGCAAAGGAGCATGGAGATGCGCGGGTCAACACAGGATATGCCAGCAACTGTCGACATGGGCGGAGTCGTCATCCGTGAACTTGAGTGGGGCGAGATGAACGCGGGGCTTGAGCATTTTCCTGCGGGCGCCGTGACCGCTCCGCTCTTCAAGGGACTCCCCGACGACCGCTGTCAGTGTCCGCACTGGGGCTATCTGCTCAAGGGACGTATGCGCGTCTTCTACAAAGATCACGAAGAAGTCATCAACGCAGGCGACGCCTATTATCTCGCCCCCGGCCATACGACGGCCTTCGACGAGGAGACCGAGGTCGTGGAGTTCAGCCCCAAAGGGGAGTACCAGAAGACCCTCGAGGTGGCGGCGCGTAACATGGCGGCGATGCCACACCCCGAAGGTTGAGACAGCAGCTTTCGTCGCCGAAACAGGAGATAGCACAATGTACGGAACAATCGCGCGGCTGCGTGCGAAGCTCGGCGCGCATGAACTCCTGATAGATACAGGTACCCAGGACCCTGTGCGTCAGGTACCGGGCTTTGTCACCCAGTACGTCTACCGATCTGACGTTGACCCCAATGAATATTGGCTCGCCGTCGTCTTCGAGAGCAAAGAGGCGTATCGCGCCAATGCCGCCAGCCCCGCGCAAGACATCACCTATCGGCGTCTACGCGAGTTATTGACGGACGACCCTGAATGGCATGACGGCGAGATCGTCACCGCCTTCGAGGCGATCTGAGGCGCCGAAGGCTCCGCTTTGCCGCGACAGATAGCCGCCGGAGGTTGAACGTCGGCGGCATAGTAGGAGGCCGCGCATGATGTACGACGTGATCGTGGTGGGGGCGCGCTGCGCTGGCTCGCCACTCGCCATGCTCCTCGCGCGCAAGGGCTATCGCGTGGCGCTCGTGGATCGCGCCACCTTCCCCAGTGATGTGCCGCATGGACATGTGATCTTGTACCGCGGCGTTCGGCTCCTGCGCGACTGCGGCCTGCTGGAGCGCGTAGAGCGCTCGAACTGCCCGCCCATGCGCCGCCACACCTTTGATCTGGGCGACTTTCCGCTGTCTGGCTTCCCTCCGGCGTACGAGGGCGTTCCTGGCGAGATCGCGCCGCGCCGCTACGCGCTGGATAAGTTGCTGGTCGACGCGGCGGTTGAGGCTGGAGCCGAGCTGCGCGAAGGCTGTGCGGTGGAGAGCCTTCTCTGGGAGGGCGAGCGCGTCACAGGCATCCGCTACCAGACACCTAAAGGCGCAATCGCCGAGGAACACGCGCGGATCGTCGTCGGCGCCGACGGGCGACACTCGCGGATCGCTCGCGTCGTAGGGGCCAGGGCCTACCGTGAGCGCCCATCCCTCACCTGCGGCTACTACAGCTACTGGAGCGGCGTCGATTCCGGCGGTCTGGATGTCCACATCCTGCCGCGCCCGGCGCTCGCGCTCGCCTTCCCGACCAACGACAACCTCACCTGCGTCGCTGTCCAGTGGCCCGTCGCAGAGTTTCATACCGTGCGCGCCAATATCGAGAAGGCGTTCTTCGCCGTGCTCGACCTCGTCCCATCGCTGGCCGAGCGCGTCCGCGATGGTCGCCGTGAGGAGCGATTTCGTGGTACGGCGGATCTGCAAAATTTCATCCGCCAGGCGGTTGGCCCCGGCTGGGCGCTGGTAGGCGACGCGGGAGCGCACAAAGATCCGCTGCTGGCCAGTGGCATCAGCGACGCCTTCAACGACGCGGCGACGCTCGCCGAGGCGCTCGACTCCGGTCTCTCTGGCCGCGAGCCACTGGATGCCTCCCTGGCCGCCTGGGGACGCCAGCGCGACGCCACGATCCTGCCCAGCTACGAGGCGTCCTATCTTGCGGCGACCTTCCCTCCACCCTCACCTGCGCTATTGCGGCTGCGCGCCGCCATTCGGGGAAACCAGGCCGCGATAGACGCCTTTCTGGGAGTCGGACGTGGCACGATCACCAATGAGGAGTTCGCCCGCCTGGTAGCCTAGACGGCGGGGAGCTGTGGCATCGAGAAAACGCTCTCTACAAGCGCCACGCGGCGAGAGACAGCCGCTCGCGCGCGAATCTCCGCGCTGGCGGAAGCGCCTGCCGGACCATCTTCACCACCAGCGGGACAGCGAAGTAGAGATAGACCAGTGTCGTGAAGCCCGCGTAGATCAGCTTGCCTGGGTTGAGATTTTCCGCCGTGTAGAACGCCGGGCCGAGACCCATCTGGCTGGCGTTCACGAACGGTCGCCAGAGGACGCTGAACTCCGGGATGTAGTGGCAGTATGCCTCATGCGCAAAGTCGTACCACACACACGTTGGCGCGAGCGTCGCGTCGCTGAAGATCGCGCCATTCAGCCCCACCCAGCAGGACAGCGTCAGAACACCCAGGGCGGCGAGCCGCATCCAGAGCGAGGCGTCCTCCTTGCGCAGCCAGACCGCCAGCGCCAGCGAGGCTGGAATCGAGGCGAAGAGCAGGAAGCGCGGCCCCCAGAACCAGCCTCCATACCATGCCCACCACGAGGCGTAGACCAGAATCAGCCCGACCACGAAGAGCAGCCAGAGCTGGTGAATGGTCCGCAGCCGCACCGAGAGCGCGCCAATCGCGCGTCGCGCTGGCAGGAGCAGTCCCGGCGCGAAGAAGATGATCCCCTTGCCGAACGAGAAGATGAGCGAGAGCAGGCCGAGATAGAAGGGATAGCTGAACCCTGGCAGCCCAGAATACGGCATGAAGGTGGTGTAACCGTGGTCGTCGGGGTAGGGGTTGGCGAACGGATTGCCACGCCTGATCCACGACTCCAGCCCCGTCAGCGCCAGCGCGCCGAGTGGAATGAGCGCATAGCGCAGCCTCCGGCTCCGCAGCAGGCGTTGCGTCATCATGAGGACAAGGCCGAGAATCGTCGCTGGCGTATTGGCGACGCCGACGATGAGCGCCACCCAGCCGCCCCAGCGCGCCCGCGTGAAGAGCAGGATAACGCCAGCGGCGATGCAAAACGCGGTGAAGACCTCGCCATAGAACCCCTCGACATGCGCCGGAAACATCGACGCCACGAGCAGCAGCAGGAGGAACGCGCGCAGCAACCGCCGGTCCATACGGTTCCGCAGCAGCAGATACAGCGTGAGCAGGCCCACGCCCAGGAAAACCGTGTTGAAGCGCGCGACCCACCACGCCGTGTCGCCAAACAGCGCGCCGACGAGCCACAGTGGCGCCGCGAAGAGCGGCCCGATCAGGGAGTATTTGCTCTCCAAGAGCACGTTATTGCGCAGCAGCGCGTCGAGCATCTGGTAGCGCGTCAGGCCGTCGGCGTCGAGGATGTGTGGCAGCAGGAAGAATTGCCCTAGCAGTCCCAGGACGATCAGGCTAGTCTCGACCCATGCGCTCAGGCGCGGCCATATCCCGCCCGCGCTGGTTCTGCGCGCGAGCGCGCCACGCCACTCCTCGGTTCTCGCCAGCAAACCGCTCGCCATCGCCACTCCCGCCCCTGGCCATTAAGGCGCTGCTCGCCGGGTCGCGCGGCGCGCTCAGTTCGTCATGCTCAGCAGCGCATATGGGATAGTGCGGCGTCAACATTCATCTCCGCACATCTGTCTATACGTTTCCATGAGGCGTCCCGATACGTCCACCGGACATTCCTGGACCACTGCCACCTTTCACATCCAAAGCATAGGACTTACGCCATCTTGCCAGCGACGCCGCACTTGCGCGATTGCTGGCCTGCCGCTATAGTGGAACCGGCGCGAGACCGAAAGGACGGCGATCACGGCTTGCTCCGCCACATCGTCAAGGACAGCGAACTGGGGGCGCTATGCGAGGCTGGAAGCTGGGGGGCGCGTCGGCGATCAGCGCCGTCACGACGAGCGTTGGCATAGTTCTCCTCGCGTTGGGCGCGCTGGTTGGCTGGGTCCTGCCGCATCTGAGTGACTGGTTCCCCTCGCTCCTCGACGCGCTGCCCTTCGCGCGTGACGCGATCACACCAGTCGCTGCGAGCGGCATCGATCCCGCGCCCATCGTCGGCGCCGACCTCACGACGCTCGCCGTCATCATCGCCGTGCTGATCGGCTACAACGTAGCCGCGCTACAGATCGCCGGGCAGACGCTCTCGCTCGCCCTCACCCGCGCCATCCTGCTGACGATGGGGCCACTGCTGCTGATCTGGACGGGCGTGACGTTCGTCGCACTGGTCTACCTGATGGCGCCGCTCTACCTCGGCCAGCTCTGGCAGACGCTGCTCTGGTTTGGCGCCGTCGTCCTCTTCATGATCGCCTACCTCTGGAACCTGCCATGGCGCCTCTCCGGCGAGTACGCCGCGCGCTGGGCAATTCGCAACCTGCGTGGCGCCTCTGTGGCCAATTGGGAGGCGCAAGATGGCTTCGCGGTGCTCCAGGCGGGTATCTCTGGAGCCAACGCGCGCGCCGATCTCGGCACGACCCGTGCCATGACCGCCACGCTTGGCGCCTTCCTCAGCGGCGCGCAGGACCGCAAGGCCGAGAGCGCTGGTGTGGCCTATAACCGCGCCCGCTACCGCGCGCTCAAGAACCTGCTGACCGGCTGTGCGCAGCACGCGGGCGACGCGCCCACCACCGTCGCCTACTATCTCGGCTTCCTCACCGCCGGAGTCACGCTCCAGGCCGCGGCCGTTGGCCACCCGATGGACTACGCCGACTCGAACCTCTACTCAGGTCTGTTGCGCGCTCTGCCGAAGAATCCCGAATACGCCAACGCGCTCTGGACCGGCTTCCGCCATGCGCTCTGCCGCGAGGGCGACCGTGGCGAGGCGTATCTCCTGCGCTATTGGCGCGACCACGCCCGCTGGGAGACGACCGACGAGCGCAACGTCGCACAGATCGCCAAGGGCGTCGTGCGATTCCATAGCAACTGCTGGGAGACGTTGCAGTCGGAGCTTGGCGCCGAAGAGGCGGAGGTCGAGGCCGTCGCCATGATGGATGACCTCTACCGCTACATCACCACCTATCTCCTTCAGGAGGCGAAACACGACCGCCAGGCGACCCGGCTCACCGGACTCACCACACAGTTGCTCGACGCGATTCAGGAGCGCGCGGTCCAGGGGCCGCTCGTAGACGAGCGCTACGCCGCCCTGGTTATCGAGGCGTACGACAGATATCGCGCCACGCTGGCCGGGGAGCGATCAGCGGCGCTTTAGCCGGCGCAGCGCCATGTACACGACACATGGCGAGTAGGACACGGACCAGCGATGATCTTCGACATTGAGCGTTATCGGCGCGGCTATTCTATAGGCGCTGGAGCGGTCGTACTCTATGGCGACAAGATCTTGCTGGTACGGCTGGGCTATGGCTCTTCCCGCGAGCAGTGGTCTCTACCCGGTGGCTATGTCGAGCCAGATGAGACCATTGATGTCACGATCAGGCGCGAGGTTCTGGAGGAAACCGGGGTCAACGCCGAGGTGGAGGGACTCATTGGGGTACGCAGCCGAGTGCTCTCAGCCGAGAACAGTCTGTATCTCATCTTCCTTCTGCGTGCGACCACCGAGGAGGCGCAGCCGGACGGCGCCGAAGTCATTGACGCGCGTTTCTTTTCACTGGAAGAAGCGCTCACATTACCTGATCTGACGCCCATGACACTTCTCATCGTCGCCAGAGCCGCAAAAGGCGAACTGCGTCTGCTCCAGTCTATGCAAGTCCCTTCCTACCCCACAAATGAGTTTATCCTCTTCATTTGACGCTCCCCGAAGAGATTCTCGGTTCTGCGACGTGACTACCGCCACGCCTCCCCGAAGGCTCTGCCCGAGCCTTTCTATATTCTTGGCGGCATTATGGTCTCGATGCAGGCTGGTTCCACACCCCGGACAGGAGTGCCACCGGACGGATAAGCCTTTCCAGACCACAACGCCACAACCAGAACACCTCTGGCTGGTGAACGCTGGGGTGACCGCGATCACTGAGCGGCTGGCACATGCTGCCTTGTAGCTCAGGATGGTCAAGAATTGCGACCACCCGGCATCTTGGATGCTCTTAGCAAGGTGATGATTCTTAACCATGTTGCGGACCAGTAAGTCCTCGTGATAGATCGTGTCATTGGTTTGGACAAGCGCGAGCGCAGTCTTATGGTGAAAATCTAGCCGTTGACGGCGCACCTTCTGATGCGCTTTGGCCAGCAGCGTCACCGCTTTCTTGCGGCGATTGCTTCCCTTCTTGCGCCGACTGACCCGACGCTGGGTTGTCTTCAGCGTACGTTCCGCCTTGCGATACCAGCCAGGATGGAAGATACGTGTGCCATTGGACAACGTTGCAAAGGCTTCTACACCTAGATCTACGCCGGTTTCCTGTCCAGTGGCGGGGAGTGGTTGTACTGGCACATTTGCGCAGGAGAAGCAGACATACCAGCCATCCGCTTCCCGACTGATGGTGACGGTCTTGGGTGTGCCCTCCAGCGGGCGCGACCAGCGCACGGCCAGTCGCCCGATCTTGGACAGGACTAGGAAACCGTTATCCAGCGTGGCGCCGTTGCCGAACTGCTTGAAGGTGAAACTGTTGTAGCGATTCGTCCCCTGGAAGCGGGGATAGCCAGGCTCCTCACCGTTCTTAACGCGACGAAAGAAGGCTTGAAACGCTCTATCTAGCCGAGTCAGCACGTCCTGCAACACCTGCGAATGGATATCGCGGTATTCGGGCCGCACCTCCTTGACTTCCGGTAGTTGGGCGCTCTGCTGAGCCTCCGTGACGTTCACCCCGCATTTTTGCCAGGCGTCGCGTCGCTCTTGTAGGGCGGCGTTGTAGAGTTCATGGCAGCGGCGCAAGACAAACGCCAGCCCCCGCTCCTGCTCTGGTGTCGGCTTGAGTTTGTACTTAAAGGTCTTGCGGACCATCTGTTGTCCCATGGGCCTTTATTCTGCCTGATAGGTGGGGAATCGGCAATGGAAGATGGGCCATTCATCCCCCACTTTCAAGCAGGGGCTTTCTGACTTCTTCATGTAATGCGGCCCTGCTCCTGTGGCGCGTCCTCGATCAGAGGCGTTTCGGTTCCTGCGGTGCGCGCGGCGCTGTCATGGGCTCAATCGACAATGGTAGCGTCAGACGGTCTCACGCGGTCGCACGCCAGCCCGACCAGCATCGCCACGTCATCCGCGAAGACGCTCACGACGCTCGCCGGGGTGATCTCCACCTTCGTGCGCAATGCGCCCTCGTTGCGCCCCACCACCGGACGCGGCTCCAGGCTTGATCGGGGCAGCGCCGCCACGTCGTCGAGCCGCAGCAGCAAGACGCCCAGCGCCCCACGTGTCTCGCGCGCCGCCGGATCGGGCTGCGCCAGCACCGCCACCAGCTCCTTGCGCCCCTCGCCGATCAGCGCGAAGTAGCGCGCCGCGCTCGCGCTGACGCTCGCCTGCAGACCCATCTCGATGAGCCGCCGGTGCATCACGCGCAATTGCTCGGTATGCTGCATCCAGTCCGGCAGCCGGTCCATGGACGGCTGGGCTGCTGGGCGCGTCGCCGGGACGGGCAGCGCTGGCAACGCCTGGCCATGTTCGAGGAACTGATACAACTCGTGCAGCAGACGCAGCCCCTCGCCATAGAGCGCCGCCGCTGGCTTCTGTCGCGTCTGGTAGGCGAGCCGGCGGAAGAGCGCAGTAGCCGTCGCCAGCCACAGCCGCAGCTTCCAATCGGCGTCCTTGCGCTGGCGGGCGAACGCGCCCACCTGACCAAGCAGCATCTCCTGGAAGCGCAGCGTCAGCGGACGCGCCAGCGTCGGATACTTCACGCCGCCACGGTCCATCTCGCCATCCATCTGTCCTCGGCGGTCGATATGAATGTCCTCAGCGCTCAGGCTATAGTCGGCGTTCATGTCGTCCTGCCGCCGGTACTCCAGCCGCCGGTAGATGACGACGTTCTCGACCAGCGTGCCCAGGTCCGCGATGTAGTCGCCAGACCACGAGAGCTTGTCGAGGTCGATCAGCTTGATCTCCTCGCAGTCTTTGCTCAGCATGATGTTGCGCGCGTGAAAGTCGCCGTGCGTCAGGCCAAGCATGCGCGGCTGGAAGCGCTGGCGCTGCTTGAGCAGCGCGTTGAGGTAATGGTCCAGCGGCTGATACTGCTGCTCATTCACCCGGCAGCCGCCGCGCACCAGGTTCTTGAGCCATGGGACGCGCTCCGAGCGTGTGGCGCGCATCAGCGCCTCCTCGATCTGCGCGAGGTAGAGCCGCGAGATCTGCATCGTGTGGAACTCATGCCGGCCCTGCGACGCGCTCTCCAGCATGGCGAATGAGGCGCCGCAGATACGCTCAACCGCGAGGCCCAGCAGCCGCTCGTTAGGGCCGCTCACCTGGCCGTAGTCCCAGCGCCGCAGCAGCCGGTGCAGCGTCAGCAGATCCGTCAGGTCCTCCATGATAAGGAAGTGATGCCCCGTCTCCTGCGAGCGGTAGATCTGCTCCTCGGCGGGCTGGCGCACGAAAAGCGGGCGTGTCTCCGCAGGCAGCCGGCTGTAGTTCTGGCTCGCCTTGATGAATGAGTCGCGCGAGCTGCGCTTGACGATCAGGCGTGGCGCTGGCGCCTGATAGGCGACGATGGGACCGCTGCGGCCATCGGACAGTGGGAAGTTGTAGCTGAACTCGACCGCATACACGTCGTCATCGCTATACCCACCGGTCAACGGGTCCACCTTCGTGATCTCCAGCTCCATCCGCGCGCGCACCATCTTCGCCAGTTCGGTGTTGAGCTGGCTGCTCTGGGCGTTGCGCCTGCGCTCGTGTTCGAGCAGGTACGACGCGATCTGGCTGCGGAATCGCTCCGGCCCGTAGTGCGTGGCGAGCAGGCGCAGCGTCAGCGTGTGCGCCATGAAGCTCCAGTTCTGCGCCGCGCCATCCCCATAGATCGCGTGCATCTTCTGGAAGGCGTCGCGCAGCGTCCGGCTGACCCCAGGGTCGTCGGGAAACCACTGCGCCAGTTGCAGCAACGTGTAGAGCGCCGGTGTGACGTCCTCATCCACCAGCCAGTCCTGCCGCCGCAGGCCCGAGAGCAGATTGCGCTTGATCGCCGTCAGCAGCGTCTGGTTCAGCGGGCGCTCCGCCGTCAGCAGCAAGCCCATCGCGTAGCTCAGGTCCCGCGCGTTCCCGATCAGCGACTTGCGCGCCGGAACAGCTTTCTCGCCAGCGCGCGCGGTCTGGCGCTGCTGCGTATACCAGAGCCGCACCTCGTCGTGCAGCCGCTGGAGGATGCGCTCGCATTGCTCCATGGGAAACGGCTGGTCGAGGCTCGCCCTGCCGCGCAGGTTCAGCAGCGTATCGAGCGCGACGCAGGTCGTCAACACGCTCGACTCGCCATCGCTCTGCAGCAACCCATTCTCTTCGAGCGCGAGCAGCCCACGGAAATCGCGCTGGAGTTGCGCGTCCTCGAAGTGTCCCAGAAAGGCGAGCGTCTTGAAGCGCGAGGAGTGACGTCGCAACGCGCGCAGGTCCTCCGCTGAGCGGCTGGTATGCTCTGGCAGATACGTCAGCCAGAAGGTCGCCTTCTGCGACATGCCCTCGGTCGCCGAGCCAAACGCCAGCTTATGTAGCGCCTCGGCGGCGTGGCAGGTGGAGCGCAGCGCGGCGCGTTCGTCGCGGCCTACCTCGATCCACGCGCCATAGTCGTCGTTGAAGCCGTCATGGAGGTAGCGGAGCAGCAGCGCGCCCAGCTCGGCGTTCGCCGCATCCAGGTCAGGACGCTGAAGGGAACGCGCGCGCAGATGGTTATGGACAAAAAACTCCTCCATCATCTCCTCGTTCTGAAACGCAACACAGGCGCACGGGGAATGAGCGATCCACATGGGGAAAGGAGCGGCGCTCGATAGGCATACTAAGCATGACGCTCGACGCCCAGCGCTGTCAACGGCGAGACACACGCGAGAACTGGCATGAACGTCGTTAGGCCATTGGAAACCGTAGCCGATCATTTCTAGCGGCTGGCTATACAGACGGACCGCGCGATGCAACGGGGACGACGAGATTCCTGTGCGACAGCCATCTCCGGTCATCTCGCGCGAGACAACCGCCGCGCTTTCTGGTATGCTGCGAGACAGCGGCGACGCCCTCGCTCGTTATGAGCGTTGCCATCTCCAACCGGCATCCTTAGACATCGGGGTAGCCACACGCATGCGTATTCATCGCGCCAATGGAAAACCGGAACCTCGACTCGCCCTCGCACATACAGGTTTCATCATGGCGCTCGTCGCGCTGCTCTTCATCAGCGGCTGTAGTACAACGCAGGCGCCGCAACTCGGCATCATTGACCAGGCGCTGGGCGGACACGCGGGCGGTTCACAAAAGATCACCTATCCCGCGCCGTGGAGCCAGAAGTCTACACAACTGCTCGACGCGTACGCCGACAAATACATGGCCTCGATGACGCTGGACCAGAAGCTTGGCCAGCTCTTCCTGGCAAACTTCGTCGGAACCGATTATCCCCCCCAGGACGCCGGCATGATCGAGCGTAACCTCGCCGGCGGCGTCATCATGTATGCGCGCAGCCTGCTGACCAAAGATCAGGCGGTGGGGATGATTTCCAAGGCGCAATCGCATGCAAAGATTCCGCTCTTCATGTCCATCGATCAGGAGGGCGGCGGTGTCGACCGGCTCCTGGATATCTATGGCCCGCACCCTTCCGCGCGCACGATGGCGCTCTCGAAGTCAACCACCTACGTCCAGCAACAAGGCGCGCTCGCTGGCAGCCAGATGAAGGCGCTCGGACTGAACCTCAACTTCGCGCCGGATGTGGACGTGCAACTGGTCGCCGGACGCGACCTGGGCAGTCGCAACTTCGGGACCGACCCGCAAACCGTCACGACCTACGCGGGCGCGTTTCTGACGGGGCTACAGAGCACGGGCGTTGTTGGCTGCCTCAAGCACTTCCCCGGCCTCGGCGGCGCCCTCGACGACGCCCACCTCACTACCCCGGTGATCGACCGCACGCGTCAGCAGATCGACCAGGTCGAATTAGCCCCCTATCGCGCGTTGATCGCCACCGGGCAGGCGCAGTGCATCATGACGACCAACCTGATGATGCCCGCGATTGATCCCAACCTGCCCGCGGAGCTTTCGCCCAAGTTCATCGACGGCATCCTGCGGCACGACCTGGGCTACGACGGCGTCGTCGTAACCGACGCGCTCTACATGGCCGACCTCTCGGCGCGCTACGGCGTGCCAGAGACCGGTGTGCTGGCGCTCCTCGCCGGCTGCGACGTGCTGGAAGGCCCCTCGAACTCCGCCAGCCTCAGCGCGATCACCACCGCCATCAAGAACGCGCTCGCCAGCGGGCGGCTGACCCAGGCGCGCATCGACCTCTCCGTGCGCCGCATCCTCGTCCTCAAGATGCGCATGGGCATCCTTCCGACGACCAGCAAGTAAGGCTATTAGCGCTTGATGTAGACCTGCTGCCACACCGAGAGCGGCGTCACACCCATCGGCGCGACATGCCAGCCAACCACACGCGACCGCACGGCATACCAGTTGACGGATTGTGTGAGCGGGATGGCTGCCCCCTGATTGATCAGCAGTTGTTCGGCTTGCTGGTAGAGAGCAATACGCGCCGTCTGATCGCTCATCCCATCCCCTTGTGCGAGCAGCGCGTCCACCTGCGCGTCGCTTACAGCGCTGGCATTGTATTTCGCCTGAGTGGCCCACAGTATGCTGAGAAAGTCTTGCGGATCCGGATAGTCCGCTCCCCACCCGTCCCACCAGAGCTGAAGGCGGCGAGGCCGACTTAATTCGGCATCACCACCGAGAGTCTGGAGGGAGATGCTCCACCCGGTGAAGGCCTGTTGCCATTGCTGCTGCAACATCTTTCCAAGCTGGACAAGTCTCGCACTACCGTTGGGTACAGAAAGAACGACCGGTGGACATAAGACAAGCCGTCCCCTGCATTTGTCCGCAACATATGATTTGAGTAACGCCTGGGCTCCGGGAATGTCCGGCGTGAGCGCATCCTTGCCCTTGCGTCCCGCCGCATCGGTGAGATCAGGATTGTAGCCAGGCATTCCCTCCGGCGCGAGGTGGATTGTCGGCTGCGAGGCGTCAAGATAGACCTCGCGCGCGATGGCCTGTCGGTCGAGCGCCAGCGAAAATGCTTGGCGCACGCGCGCATCGTCGAAGGGCGCATAGTTCCAGTTGATTGCGAAGTATTGGAAAGACAGGCTGGGAACCTGCTGCAAGACAACACCATGCAGCGTCCGCGCCTGAGCGATGGCATCACTACTGTTCGGATCAAGGAAAGGGCGAACGCTGTCCCCATCCCCAAGTATGAAATCTTGCCATTGTGTGCGCGAGTCTTTGTAGAGCGTGTACTCGATACGGCGCAGCAGCGGCTTCTTGCCCCAGAAGCGTTCGTTACGCTCGAACACGAGATGTCCGCGCCCGTCTGCCGTGCTATTCGGGTGCTGCCAGTTCGTCAGCAGGAAGAGATTGCCCCCGAAAGGACCGTTGTCGAGCAGGTGCTTGGTCCAGGTCGAATCGGTCCCGTTGGAGCCATTGTAGGAGGAGCGGACTGGTGTGGTGTACTTCTCGACCAACGCCTGCGGCACAGCATACGAGGTTGGCCAGGTCAGCTCGGCGAGGAAGTAACCCGCTGGGTGCGCGAGGGTGAGGCGCAACGTCAGCGGATCAGGTGTCTGGATCGCTGTGCCGATCAGCGTCGCCGTACTCTTGATCGCGTTAGCAGGACAAACGCTGTTGTTGAACGCCTCTGCCCCCGCCAAGTCATAAAGGTAGTAGGCGACGCCAGATTCCGTGCAGGGATCGAGCGTGCGGTTGATCGAATACGCAAAGGTGGTCGCGTCGATGGGGGTTCCATCCGCCCACACCATGCCTTTATGCAGATGAAAAGTATACGTCAGCCCATCCGCGCTGATCTCGTGCGACTCCGCCGCCCAGTCCACCGGCTGCTGCTCGTCCAGCGTCACGAGTTGTGGGAAGATGAGCTGCGCCATGCCGGAGTCGAACTGGAACTGGAGCTGTCCCGGGTCAAGCGAATCCATATCGCCAGCGTTCGTCCCGCTGTCTAATGGACGGAACTCCTGTTGGGCGTCGGGCAGCTTGGGATCAGGCGTCGGCTGAGGAAACGGCCACGGCAGCCCACAGCCTGCCAGCGACAGCGCGCACACCAGGCCAAACACCACAAAGACGCCACGAAGCCCCCGCATCTGCGCATCCTCTCAACGCTGGCGATAGCGTAACCAAGTCCCTGTTCAGCGCCGTCTGCTTTGCACATAAGACGCAGCTACGCGCGCGTTTTCATCACTGAAATGCTCGTGGCCGAGCGAGCATCTTCCTTCGTCTCTATCTCTACCGGACCGCTGGAGTGGAGGCGCACGAGGGAGTTTCGCAGTGCTGATGATAGATCTGCTCGATCGGGCGCTGGACGCCATCTGGGAAGTGGCGAGCCGCGCCAGAAAGCTGGCTCTCAGAGGCTGGGTGGGCCTGAGCCGCCACCACCAGCCCAGCCAGCGCATCGCTGTCCTCACTGCCCTCTTCGCCCTGCTCCTGACCGCTGGCTTCAGCGCGAATCTTTCCTCGACACACGGTTCACAGCCCCGCGCAGCTCAGGCCTCGCTAGCTCGCGTCCAGATTACCTCGACGATGACTCCCACACCGCAGCCGACTCTGCAGCCTACCCCTCTCCCTGTTGTACCCAAGACGCTGGCCGACCTCGCCGACGACTACATCGCCACTATGTCGCTCGACGACAAGCTCGGCCAGTTGTTCATCCCCACCTTCCTCTGCTGCGGTTACACCAAAAACAACGCCACGATGGTGGAAAAACTCCATCTCGGCGGCTTCATCGTCTATGCCGCCAACCTCACGTCCGCGCAACAGGCGCACGCCCTGATCGCCAGCGCCAAGGCGCACTCAGTCATCCCCCCACTCGTCACGCTGGATGAAGAAGGTGGCGGCGTGGATCGCTTGAAGGACATCTACGGCCCGCGTCCCTCCGCGCGCTCGATCGCCAACTCGCGCTCCACCAGCTACGCCACGAGTCAGGGCGCGCAGGTCGCGCGCGACATGGCCACGCTCGGCTTCAACGTCAACTTCGCCCCTGACATCGACGTGCAGCTCGTCCGCGGGCCGGACCTGGGCAGCCGGAACTTTGGGACCGACCCCCAGACCGTCACGACCTATGCTGGCGCCTACCTGACCGGCCTGCAGAACAACGGCGTCGTTGGCACGCTGAAACACTTCCCTGGCCTTGGCGCCGCCACCATCGACGCGCACGCGGGCCTGCCCGTCATCAACCGCACGCGCCAGCAGATTGAAGACGTTGAGCTGGCCCCATATCGCGCGCTGCTCGCCACCGGACAGGTCGGCGCCATCATGTCCACCGACCTGCTGATGCCCGCGCTCGACCCCAATCTCCCCGCCGAGCTCTCGCCCACGATCATCGACGGCGTGCTGCGCCATGATCTCGGCTTCGACGGCGTCGTCATCACCGACGCGCTCTACATGGACGGCGTCACCCAGCGCTACAGCATGAACGAGGCTGGCGTGCTGGCGATCCTCGCCGGATGCGACATGCTCGAAGGGCCGATGACGCCAGGGCAGATGACCGGCATGATCAACGCGCTGAAGGCCGCGCTCGCCAGCGGGCGGCTGACCGAAGCCCGTATCAACCTCTCGGTGCAGCGCATTCTCGTCCTCAAGATGCGCATGGGCCTCATCCCCGTACCGCTGAGCAACCTCGCGCCCGCCCCGGGAATTGGCTCGATGCAGCCCGTCGACGGCCCCGGTCTGGTAACGAGCATCGCTCCCACCGTCCCAGCCGCGCGCAACCTCCGCCGTCAGCCGCTCCCCTGACACGGCTCATCAACGGCTCATCTTCGCCGGTCACGCCGTCCCTGCTGGCGGGGAGGCGAGGGCGACGTAGCGATCAGCGCATCCCGCGCCCGCTCGACGGCCCGCTGCGCCCGTTCAGTGATGACATCTCCCCGCATCGCGCTCGCGGCCAGCGCGCTCAGCCAGCCCAAGGGCCCCGGCTCGATGCGGATCGTCAGCCGCAGCAGCGTCGCGCGGGGATTCTCTTCCACCGGCAGGCAGCGCATCTCCCAGGTGAGGTTCGTCGCGGGCCAGCGCCGCGTGGTGCGCCAGACAAAGTGTTCCGGCGGTTCATACACCGCCATGCGCGTCGGACTCTTGCGCCCACCGCTCTGCGTCTGAATGAACGTCCAGCGCGATCCGGCGCTCAGTGAGCCCGCAGGCGCATCCGCCACCTCGACCCCCGCGAACCAGCGCGGCGCGTGGCGTGGGTCGGCCAGATAGGCGAAGGCGACGTGCGGCGCCACCGGAGCCTCGACCTCGCCCGTACCCTCGCGCATACCTCTCCCTCTGATTACCTCATGCGCCTACCTAGGCGGTCATTGCCCTTTCACCGCAGCGAAGAACGCGCCGACCCGCTCGTTGAACTGCGCTGGCTGCTCCATGTTGACCATGTGCGCCGTCTCGAAGGCCATCTTCTGCGCGCCGGGGACGCGCGCCGCCAGCAACTCCATCGCGCTGTTCGTCTCAGGAAAGTCGTAGACACCCAGCAACACCAGCGTCGGCGTCTTCATCGCGCCCAGGCGCTCCACCGCGGGCGGCTCCAGTTGGCTCGGCGTCAAATCCTCGTGGTGATCGCGCGCGGTGTCGCTCATCGTCGCCCGGATGCGCTCACGCACGGACGCCGCCGCGCGCCCCTCCGGCTGGAATGGGCCGTCACACCAGACATGCACGCCGAGTTCGAGCAGCCCCGCCTCATCCTTGCGCGCCTCGAGCTCCTCATAGGTCTTGAAGACGCGCAGTTCGTCCTCGGTTGGCGTCGCCTCGAAGCCGCTCACGCCGCCCGCCACGACCACCAGCCCATCCACCATCTCGGGATGCTCCAGCGTGAAATCGAGCGACTGCGCGCCGCCATTCGATAGCCCTACGACGAACGTCCGCGCCACGCCGAGATGCGTCAACAGCGCGACGATATCCCCGCGTGGCGAGAATGCGCCGTCCTCCGAGGTCGTCTTCCCGAAGCCGCGCTTGTCGTAGGAAATGACCCGATAATTCGGCGCGAACGCCGCGACCTGCTCATCCCACATGCTGTGGTCGGAGACGTCGGCGTGGACAAACAAGATCGGTTGTCCCTGGCCCGCAACCTCGTAATAGAGCCGCCCGCCTGGAACCTCTACATAGCCTGTCGTCGCGTCTGGCTGTTCGTTCGTCATCGAGGTATCCACGTCTTTCTGTTAGCGCAACCTTGCGGCGGCGGTCCTTGTTCTTCTACCGTAACACATTCACGCTGCCACACGTTGCGTTACGCGGAAGAGCAGATACGATGGCATAGAAATGTGGCATAGGATGGATGGCGAGCGAAGATCACGAAGAGCGCCACGAGGAGAAAGTGCGATGAGATCGCTCACCTGGGCGCAGGTATGGGGACGGCGGCTCGCCCGGCATGCCTTGCTGACGCCACGACCCAAGACGGACCTCGTCGAGGTTGTCCGTACGGTCGGCGGCATCCACGCGCAGATGATGTCCGCCGCCGAACTCTCCATCGGCGCCCGGGTGGCTGACGTGACCCGCGAGGACGTGCGCGCGGAACTCTGGCAGCAGCGCAGGCTGGTGAAGACCTACGGCCTACGTGGGACGGTCCATCTCTTTCCCGCCGACGAGGCCCCGTTATGGGCGGCGGCGCTCCGCGCGCATCCTGGAGCGGGCGAGGTCCGACGGCTTGCGCAGCGCGGTCTGGACCCCGCACGGCTCGCGGCTATCACCGCAGCAATTGGCGCGGCGCTGGATGGCCGCCGTTTGACACGCGAAGAACTGGGTGAGGAGGTGACGCGCCGCACTGGAGCATGGGCGATGGACCCAGTCAGCCCATCCTTCGGAGGGCTGGCGCCGCGCTGGCAGAACGCGCTGGGCACGGCGGCCAACACGGGGCTGCTCTGCTTTGGCCCGGCTCAGGGCAATAGGGTGACCTTCATGCGCGCCGATCAATGGCTCGGCGGCTGGGAAGAAATGGATGGCGCGAGGGCGCTGCAAGAGATCTTCGGGCGCTATCTCTTCGCCTATGGACCCGCCACCTCCCGCGACTTCGCGCAATGGTTTGGCATACAGCCTCGCGACGCCGCCGACCTGCCGCGCCAGCTCGCGGATGAACTGGAAGAGGTCGAGGTCGAAGGCTGGCGCGCCTGGCTGCTGGCTGGCAAATCCGAAGAAGCCTGGCCGCAGGCGCATGATGAGATCCGGCTCCTGCCCCACTTCGATTGCTATGCCATCGGCTGCCATCCCCGCGAGCGGCTGGTCCCATCTGAATGGCGAGCGCGCGGCCTGGCGCAAGGTTCTATCGGCCATCTCCCACTCGTCATCATTGGTGGCGTCGTGGCGGGCGTCTGGAGTCTGCGGCGAAAAGGCAGACGCGCCGAGATCCAGGTCGAGACATCGCATGCGCTGAATGCCCGGCAGCGCCATGACCTGGAGGCGGCGGCCGCGCGCGTCGGCGAGATCACGCAGACCGAAGCGACGCTCATCCTTGGCGCGGTGGACGCCCGTCCACATGCCTGATTTTGCCTGAGATCGAGGCTCACGACTGCTAAGAGAGTGTTGTGCCATGCGGCGAGGTGATAGAGCTCAGTTGCTGGTGACAAGCCCTGTTGGGGCCCGTCGATGACGTCTGCTATTCAGCTACCTTCACAGACGCTCTCATACAAACCCAGACGCTCTCATACAAACCACTAGCATGATGTTAGCGCCATTCTAACGTGCGGCAGGGTATGTTCGACACGGCGACATCACCTGGCCGTGCGCCCCCACCAGGCCCGGAGCGCGTCGCTGCGCCATTTCGCTTGCTGCGTCTGCGGCTTGCGCAGCGGTATGAGGAGTGAAACGAGGCAGGATCTGAGGCGCGCCACGCTGGAGCCCGGTGAGCAGTCTCCGGCTCACCATCTGCTCATTAACCGCAATTTCGCCCTGCTATGGAGCGGTCAGGTCGTCACCGACCTGGGCAGTGTCATCTTCAGCACCACGCTGGTGCTCTGGATTGGCTCCGTGCTCGCCGCGGGAACGAACTGGGCGCCCCTGGCAGTAAGCAGCGTCCTGATAGCGCAAGCGCTGCCTCAAGTGGTCCTCCGGCCTCTGGCTGGAGTCTTCGTCGATCGCTCCGATGTACGGCGGACCATGCTTCGCATGGATGGCTTTCGGGCAGCCCTCATCGGCGCCCTGCTCCTCATACTCCTCGCGCCGATGTCACTCCTCTTGCGGCTCGCCGCCATTAATGGGACCGTGCTGCTGGTGAGCGCCGCCAGCCAGTTCTTCAACCCTGCGCTCTTTGCCCTCATCGGCGATCTGGTCCCCGAAGCTGACCAGGCGCGCGCCAGTGGCTGGAGTGAGACCACCTGGAATGTCGCCACCGTCGCCGGTCCGCTGCTGGCGGCGCCGCTCTTCTTCGCGCTGGGGGCCCCATGGGCGCTGGCGCTCGATGCCGGCTCCTTTGTCGTCTCCTATCTGACGCTGCGCACGATACATGCTCCCACGCCGATCCATCCGCAGGCGGGACAAACGGGGCATGTCCTGAAGGAACTGGGAGAGGGGCTCGCATTTTCTGCTCGCAACCCGGTCGTGCGTGTGGTGACCCTCTCGCTCGGCGTCGCCATGCTT
>DATAOM010000118.1:0-4275 GCA_036265775.1 Ktedonobacterales bacterium
GCGAAGAGATGGACGGCGCCGCCTGCGCGCGCGAGGTCCAGCGCCTGCCGGAACGCTGCCTCGCCGCCGACGGTGAGCATCGCCAGATCGGCGCCACGCCCATCGCTCAATGCGCGCACACGCTCAAGCGCTTCTGGTTCCCTCGCGTTGACGGCTGAGATGCCGTACTCGCTCGCGAAAGCTAACCGCTCTGGCAGCACATCCAGCCCCAGAACCTCAACTCCGGCGGCGCGGAAGGTCTGCGCCATCAGGAGGCCAACCGTGCCAAGTCCGACGACCACCGCCAGATCGCCAGTCTGCAACGCCGAGCGGCGCACTGCGCGCACGACACAGGCCAGCGGCTCGGTGAACGAGCCTTCTTCGTCCGAGAGTATCTCTGGCAACGCTAGGGTGACATGTTCTACATGCTCGCTTGGCGCCCGCACGTACTCTGCGAAGCCACACGGATCGAGGTTGGAGGACTTGAAGGCGGCGCACATCGAGACATTGCCATGCGTGCAGTGGTGGCACTCGCCGCAGGGAGCGTGATGCGCGACAATGACCCGTTGCCCCGGCGTGAACGCCTCGACTCCCGCGCCACGCTCGACGACCACGCCCGTCAGCTCATGCCCCAGCTTGACCGGCGGCGCGGCGCGCTGCTGGATCTTGAGCAGGTCGCTGCCGCAGAGGCCGCACCCGGCGACGCGTACAAGCAACTCGCCTGGCCCGATCACCGGAATCGGAACCTCTTCGATGCGGATATCGTCGTGTTGGTGGTAGATGATCGCGCGCATGGCTCATGTGTCCTTCTCGGCCAGCGAGCCCAGCGGCGCAGGCTCCGCCCCGGGCGGCAGGATGACCGTCTTGATGTCGCGCCGCGCTCCATTGTCTTCCAGCGCAGCGATGGTCCCGGCGAGCGGGCGGTTCGCGGTCAGATAGTCGCGCGCGTTGATGGCGCCGGAGGCGATGAGATACAGCGCGAGGTGTATGTGGCGCGGCGTATGGTGGAAGACGCCCTTGATGGTCAACTCGTCGTAGTGCAGCGCCGTCCCATCTACGGGGAAGGTCGTTCCAGCTTTCGCGCCGCCGAAGAGCAGGATTTGCCCGCCACGTCGCGCCATGCGCGTCGCCGCCTCCCATATCTCCGCTCGACCCACCGCCTCGATCACGATTGGCGCGCCGCGTTCCCCTGACGTCAGCTCGCGCGCCGCCGCGACTTGTTCATCAACACCCATCTCAGCGGCGTTGGCCGTGGCGACCGCGCCGAAGTGGCGCGCGGCGGCCAATCGCGACTCATGACGGTCGCTAGCGATCACGTTCAGGCCGCGCAAGGTCAGCGCATTCACGAAGAACAGCCCAATCGGTCCGCAGCCGAGCACGACGGCGGTGTCGCCAAGCTGTAGGTCAAGCGCGTCCAGTCCGTGCAGCACGCAGGCCAGCGGCTCGACCAGCGCGGCCTCGGCGAAGGTCAGATGGTCGGGAATGAGATATGTGTTGCGGCGCACGATGCGCTCAGGGACGACAACATATTCGGCGTAGGCGCCATTGAGGAACTCCAGCCGCTCACACAGGCTCTCGCGTCCCTCCCGGCAATACTCGCATTCGCCACACGGCGCGCTGTTCGCGGCGACAACTCGCTGCCCAGCGGCGAAGCGCTCAACGCCTGCGCCACGTTCGGCGACGACGCCGGCAAACTCGTGGCCAAACGGGCTGGGCAGCGATTTGAAGATGCGTGGATGTCCCCGGCGGTACGACTTTAGATCGGTGCCGCAGGTCAGCGCCGCGCCCACCTTGACGAGCAACTCGCCCGGCCCAGGCGTCGGAATCGGCGTCTCGACCAGCCGCGCGTCACCCGGACCATAGAACAGGATCGCCTGCATCGAGGGCATAGGGGTTCCTTCGAGGTCTTGCCGTTTTGCGGCTACGATCTTGCCGCTAGCGTTGTTCGCAGTGTAGCAGCAGCGGCGCGACCGGCGCAACGCGAAGGCGATAGCGGGCGTGACGGATGGAGAAACGTTACAATAGTGGCAAACCGACGCCGAATGACAAGCGCTAAGCGCTACGTGCGCAGGTGAAAGGCTCGGTAGCGTATGGACCCAGCTGCACAGGCGCTCGATGCGTTGCTCTGGTGGCGCAATACCCTTCTCATCTGCGCCATTATCTTGGCCGCCGAGGCTGGCGTCCTCACCTTCCTCACGTCGCTATGGCGCAGGCCATGGTACGAGCGCCTTCTCGCCCTCGCTCCGCTGGGTGCCTTTGTCTGGGCAGTGTTGGCGGCGCGTCAGGCGCATGAAGCCTATGTGGCTGCGCAGGATTACGCGAACTTCATCCGCGCGCACTATCCGGAGGAGTTTGTCTGGCGCGGTGGCGAATTAACGGCGATGGCGGAGCAAATCAGCCGTAGTGGAAGTCTGGTGATGATGGCGACTATCGGCGCTCTCGCGCTCGGCGTGCTGCTCCTTTTGACGCGCTGGCGCGAGACGAGGAGGCGACCGCTAGCGGAAGAGACGGCGGCGCAAGAGGACCACAGCGCCGGTGAGCTGGAGATCACTGTACAAGGGCTTCGTGATCTTCATAGCGCTGATGGCGAGTCCTCAGCCACATAACCATAAGCATCTGTCTCGCGTGCGCGCCTAACAGGACGGAGCCACGCAATGTGTGGACAGGACGCCCAAATACCTCGCACAGGACATGAGCGCGTAAAGCGATATGCAAGAGACGCGTCGTACCACTAGAGACCGTTGCAGCAAGGACGAGCGCGGCGCAGAGAACAAGTCCAAGAGATCAAGTCCATATATGGAAGGGTCAGGGACGACGAATACGCAACCTACTACGCAAACGGAAAGTGAAAATATGCGGCGAGGCGACGGAGCCGCCGTCAGATGGATGTCACGCTATCTCCACACCATCAGCCGCACGCCTGTCTTGCTCTTGGCGCTTCTCGTCCTTTGTCTCGTGACAGGATGCCAGGCGCCTTCACAAGCCACTCGAACTCCCTCGCCGACGCCGACGATCCCGGTCACACGCATCACCACGGCGAATGCAGCGCGTCTGAAGCAGTTGTCGTCGCTCAACATAGATGATGGCATCGTACGTAGCGTCGCCTGGTCGCCCAACGGCGCACTACTGGCCGTCGGATCAGCGCATCATGTCCGACTCCTCGACCCGCGCACGGAACAGCCCAAAACTATCCTGCCTGGGGATACTGGAGTCGTAGACGCGCTCGCGTGGTCGCCTGATGGAGCTTCGCTCGCCGCCGGTGACGAGGATGGCGGAGTATATGTGTGGGATGTCGCATCGCGGACGCTCCATAGTACGCTGCGAATGACTGGCCCTCCGGTGTTCGTGGCGGCGTGGTCGCCCGATGGCGCAAAGCTGGCCACGGGCGATGGGAGTGGCCACGTCATCATCTGGGATGCGGCGACTGGCGAGCAACTGAGCGTCTGGTTTGGCGACGCGCATGGGCGCTTCTATGAGTCCTCGCGCCCGCTCGCCGTCTATGGCGTCGGCTGGTCGCCTGATGGCGCGCGTCTCGCCTCCACGCGTTACGACGGTCTGCTCCAGTTCTGGGACGCGCGTACCGGGCGCAATCTGGGCGCGCTGCCGACGAGCGATAAGCCCAACGCGCTCGCCTGGTCCCCTGACGGGCGTCTGGTGGCGACGGGCAACGACGATGGCGCCGCCCAAATCTGGAACGCCACTACGATGACTGCTCAAGGGGCCTTCCTCGCGCATCCGCTCGCAAGCTGGGCCTACGCGACGCCGTGGTCGCCCGACGGGACCCTGCTTGCCATTTCGCGCGGCTTTGGCCTGCTCCAAGTATGGGATACAGCGAGTGGGAAGGAACTTGCGGCAGTCATGGCCACAGCGGACAATAAGCAACTTCGTGGCGCCGCATGGTCACCTGACGGGCTGCATCTTGTCACTGGAGGCGACGACGGAACGGTGCGCCTGTGGGGTGTTCCAGCATGAGACCGATGCGGATGAGTCATGACTCGTCGCACATCTTTCAGCGCCCGTAACCGTACTCGTAGCTTCTCCTGGACTCACGCGGCTTGTTGGGTCGGGGCGCGAGGCGTATAATCGAAGCTAGTGGCGTCGCGCGCCACGACCGCGACGATGGGGTCCGGTATTCAGGCGTCACAACGGAGTAGCGCAGCTTTCTCTCATCCGCTCGCCGCGCGCCTCCCGCGCTGGCCTCGCCTGCACATGCACACCCCTGCCGCCACTAGTCGCCAACGCGCCGCTACGCCCGCCAATTTGTGCGCCCACAGCCACGGCGCATCGTAAGGAGAC
>DATAOM010000119.1:0-5682 GCA_036265775.1 Ktedonobacterales bacterium
AACCGATTCCGCATGACCTCGCGCACTATGTCGTCGAGAAAGAGTTAGGCCTGCGTGATGGCCTCTGGGCAAGCATCGCCGCAGGAGCTGTCCTGGAAGGGATGAAAGTGATCTCTGGCAGGCAGCGGCCACACGCCAAAGAACGATCACATGCGATTCAACTCGCAAACCACCACGGCATCATGCTGGCTGAGTTAGCCGTTGGAATCGTCCTCGATACGGTCAAGGGCAAGCCACTGCATTCTATCGGTTCTCCGACAATGAGTCTTACATCCCATGCGGATTATGTTGCGCTCGTGCAGAAAACACGTCCGGCAACGGAGGCCATGATCGCGCGCTGGCAGGCGATTCCATTGGGAGAAACGCTCGTCGTTTCATGGCCGGATAACCAGACGGTTCGAGTTGAGATCCCCAAGCGGCGTCCACATCACGGGCGTGAAGGATTCACCAGGGCAAGACGAGACTAAGAACTGGATATACCCTGCTACACAGCGCCTGATACATCGCTAGCGGCGAACGCATCCGCCCTGGCAGCGTCTTTAGCGGTATGTGCGCCTTCACGCGCATCGGCAGGCGCTGGCTGGACGCCCCAGAGGCTGGCGGTGTCCCAGACGGGGCCGACCTCGCGCGGCAGCGGAGCTGGCTTGATGTGTTTGAGGCCGCGTGAGCGCAGCATCTCGCTCACCTGGGCGCGCGCCAGATCAGGCGTGTTGTTCGTGCGGCTGAGGTGCGCCAGCCAGAGCCAGCATGGCCCGTCGTCCAGCATCTGCGTCAGCGCCTCGCCGGTCTGCACGTTGGAGAGGTGGCCGGTGGGGCCAAGGATGCGCTGCTTGAGATACCAAGGATAGGGGCCATCCAACAGACGCGCCTTGTCGTGATTCGCTTCGATCACCAGCAGATGCGCGCCACGCAGCGCCTCGACAGCCTGCGGGCCGACCATGCCGGTGTCGGTCATCACGCCGACACGCCAGGCGGCGGTGGAGAGCGTGAAGCCACAGGGGGCTACGGCGTCGTGCGAGATAGCGAAGCTGCGTATCTCCAGCGAGCCAAGGCTTGCCGACCGCCCCACCGTCAACTCCACGCGCTCCGGCGTCCAGCCAGCGGGACGCGCCTCGCGCGAGGGCTGCTTCATCAAGGCATCGATGGTGCGAGGATCCGAGAGAATGGGAATACCGTGCTGGCAGGCGAGACTCAACGCGCCACAGGAGTGATCGCCATGCTCATGCGTCAGCAGGATCGCGCTGATCGACGTGGGAGCGACGCCCACGCTGCGCAACCGCCCGGCGAGCAACCGCGTCGGGAATCCTGCATCCACCAGCACGGACGTTTCGCCAGACTGCACGAGGAGCGCGTTACCACTGCTGCCGCTGCCCAGGGAGATCACGCGCACAGGGATCGCTCCTTCGCATCTGGCTGGTCTGGCTGGTCTGGCTGGAAGAACGGATGGTCGTATGGTACGCCGTCAGCGATGGTCAAGGCAAGAGGCATAGGCCAGGCAGACTGTTTGTAATAGGAATTGCCCGTGAAGTCGCATGTTACAATGCTCATGTTTTCTCCTGCTCCTCTCTCTAACCTCCCTCATGGAGCTACAACACCATGTCGAGCCATTCGGATACTTCTCTTTCGCTGGTCACGCTCTTTCCCGACGGTTTGCGTGGCAAGCGCGTTCACGCTGTCGGCGCGGGTGGCAGCGGCATCTCCGCAGTGTTACGGCTGGCCGCCGAGCAGGGAGCGTTCGTCACTGGCTGTGATGTGGCCGAGACGACGATGGCGAAGCGCCTCAACGCGCAGGGGGTGCGGGTGACGGTGGGCCACGATCCGGCGCACGTCGCGGGCTGCGATCTCGTCGTCACAACGCCAGCGGTGACCTTTCTGGACGACCAGCATCCAGAGTTGATGGCGGCGCGCGAGCAGGGCATTCCCGTCATCCAGTGGCAGGAGCTGCTCGGCTATCTGATGCGCGATTCGGTCGGCGTCTCGGTCGCGGGTGTGCATGGTAAAGGCTCGACGACGGCGCTGCTCGGCGCGCTGGCCATCGCAAGCGGGCTGGACCCCACCGTCGAGGTCGGCGCGGTCGTCACCGACTGGGACGCCAATCTGCGCTTCGGCGCCGGGCGCTACTTCATCAACGAGGCTGACGAGTTCAACTACAACTTTCTGAATTACCACCCACGCGTGGTGGCGCTCACCGCCGTCGAGTTTGACCATCCAGAGTTCTTCGAGGACTATACGGCGATCCGCGACGCCTTCGTGCGCTTCCTGCGCGGGATGGACCTGAGCGCGGATAGCAGCCTGCCACCGCCCGCGCTCGCGCTCAACGCCGATAGCCCCGGCTGCCTGGATACATTGCGGCGGCTCGGCGAGTGGCCAGGGCAGGTCCGTACGTTCGCGTTGGAGGCGCCAGACGCCTACGCCCGCGCCGAAGAGATTCGCGACGACACGGAGACCAGTTTCACGCTGCGCATGGGCGAGCGCGCGCTAGGCCGGGTCACGCTCAGTATGCCAGGGCGTCACAACATCGCCAATGCGCTGGCCGCAGCTACGACGGCGGAGTTGCTCGGCGCCGACCCGGAGACCTTCGTTCCCGCGCTCAACGCCTTCGGCGGGTTACGACGCAGGTTCCAGGTTATTGTGGATGGCGATGTCACGTTCATCGACGACTACGCGCACCATCCCCATGCCGTCGCCCTCATGCTGGAGGCGGCCCGGCGGCGCTTCCCGGGACGGCGCATCGTCGCGGTCTTCCAGCCCACACTCTACACGCGCCTCTACCGCTTCCTGGCGCCCTTCTCGGAAGCCTTCGACGCGGCGGATGTGGCGGTAATTGTCGAGACTCAGCCCTCGCGCGAGCGCGACACCGGCCTCGTTCATGGGCGCGATCTCGTCGCGAAGATCGCCAAGCGCCCTGCCTATGCCGGCCGCGCAGACGCCGCGCGCTATGGCGGCGACTTCGCCGAGACGGCTGCGCTGCTGCGCGAGATCCGCCAGCCGGGCGATGTCGTGGTGGTGATGGGCTCCGGTCCGGTCAATGCGGTGATCCCACTGGCCAGAAAAGACACAGAAGCCGAGCGCTAACCTCTGCGGTTGCTGGACCGTAGTACCCCACAAGACGCGCCGCGCGGGAATGCGGTTTGCGGTCGCAAGGGAGCGCATCACGTGGGCGAGACCTCGCTCTTCCTCTGGCTGGGCTTCGCGGCGTTCATCCTGGCGATGCTCGCGCTGGATCTCGGCGTCTTCAGCCGCCGTGCGCACGAGGTCAGCTACCGCGAGGCGGCGATCTGGAGCGCCATCTGGATCGGCCTGGCGCTGCTCTTCAATCTTGGCCTGTACCTCTGGCGTGGGCAGGAGGTCGCGCTCCAGTT
Organism: Ktedonobacterales bacterium; assembly: GCA_036265775.1. Taxonomy (GTDB): domain Bacteria; phylum Chloroflexota; class Ktedonobacteria; order Ktedonobacterales; family JADMIN01; genus DASWAC01. The sequence continues at coordinate 3,363 of DATAOM010000119.1, forward strand.
CTTCACGGGATACCTGATCGAGAAGACGCTGAGCGTCGACAACATCTTCGTCTTCGTGCTGATCTTCGCGGCGCTGGCCGTGCCTTCAAGCCTCCAGCGGCGGCTGCTCTCGCTCGGCGTGATCGGCGCGCTCGTCATGCGCGCGATCCTGATCTTCGCCGGAGCGGCGCTCATCGAGCGCTTCCACTGGATCGTCTATCTCTTCGGCGTCTTCCTCATCATCACCGGCGTGCGTTTCTTCTTTCAGCGGGAGAAGGAGGCTGAGCCGGAGAAGAATCCCATAGTGCGCCTCGCGCGGCGTTTCTTCCCCGTGACGCCTGGCTATGAGGGTGAGCGCTTTGTCGTACAACGGGATGGCCGCCTCTTCATTACGCCGCTGCTGATCGCGCTGCTGGCGGTCGAGAGCGCTGACCTGATCTTCGCGCTCGACTCGATACCGGCCATCTTTGCCATCACGCAGGACCCTTTCATCGTCTTCACTTCCAACGCCTTCGCCATTCTTGGCTTACGCGCGCTTTACTTTCTGCTGGCGGGTTCGATCACCCGTTTGCGCTACCTCAAATATGGCCTGGCGGCGGCGCTGGTCTTCGTCGGCCTCAAGATGACGTTCAGCGATGTGTTGCATCTGCCCATCGCCCTCTCGCTCGGCGTCATCATCGTGATTCTAGGCGCCGCGACGATCTTCTCGCTGGCGCATAAACCCGCTGACCATGCCACAGATGCGGCCGAGATCATACATGGCGCAGCGGCTGGAGAAGAGCGACCGGGGCAGCCATCTCTGCCGCGTGAGCATCCGCGCTGAAGCGAGGCCTTGACCGATGCCTCTGCGGCGCGTCATCCTCATGGCGCTCAAGAGCATGGCGGCTTGCAGATAGAGGCGTATTTGTTAGCTGGCAGCCTCTTGACAATGTGCCACGAAGAGCCGACAATGGCTTGCAAGCGGGCGCGTCAGCGTGGCCCAATCACCTTGCAATTTTGCGGTGTGAAGGGCTATTTCTCATCTCTGTACGCCGGTCCGCGCTTCCATACCACCACCTTATCATGAACACCATGTCATCATGCGGAGAGGCGTGAGCGGATACCATGAGCCGTGATGATACCGGTCAGCCACAAAGCGCCGCGCTCAGACCATCGACGGTGTCGCGCTCACCATTGACCATTCTCTTCGTCGATCCCGATCGCCCGCGCGCCGAGCGCCTGGCCGACGCCGTGCGCGCCACATGTGTCGTCGGCATGGCGCCATCCGCTCACATCGCTTTGGAGGCGCTGCGCCAGCGCCAGCCGGACATCATCGTCACCGAGCTCGATCTGCCCGATATGGGAGGCGTAGAGTTCATCACCCGCGTCCATAGCGATCCAGTGTTGCGACACGTGCTCATCATGGTGGTGACGAATCGCACCACCGTGCGCGACAAGATCGCAGCCCTGACGGCAGGCGCCGACGACTTCATCGTGCGCCCTGTCAGCCCTGAGCAGTTCCTGCTGAAGATCCAGCTCCTTGGGCGTTTCCGGCGGGTGCTGGGCCGCTAGCGCTTTCGCCTCCGCCTACGCAGCGATGCTCTTCACGATGTCGCGTAGCGCGCCGACGACTTCCTGGTTGTCCAGCGGCTTCGCCTGCGCCCGCACATCGGCGAGCAGTTCCATCAACCGCACACGCGCTTCCTCTGGAAGCTGTCCGACCGGGGTAGTGGGATCGCCTAGCTCAGGATACTGCGCCGACAGGGCGACGCGTTGACCGGCGCGGCGTGTGGTGACGCTCTCTGGACGCTCGATAAACCTGCCGATCTCCTTGAAATCGTCGTCGAAAAAGGCGAAGACGGGGATCGAGCGGAACTCGCCGCGATTCAGGTAGTTATCCATCAGGTCGGGGTGTTGATCGCGCAGGAAGACGCGCAGGTTGAGCTTCCCGCTCTCGGCGGCGAGCCGGCCCAGGATCGGCAGGTTGTCAATCACATCGCCGCACCAGTCCTCCGCGAGGACAAGCACGTTGAGCGGGCGCGGCAGGCGCTTGAACACGTCAACGTCAGCCGGATCGAGAACCAGACCGCGCTCGTTCGCCGCGAAACGCTCCTGGTTGCGCGTCATCTGCGCCTTGAACTCGTCGTAGGTCATGCCCTGCTCGAAGCGCTCACGAGTCAGAGGTGTCTGAGGCATAGTCTCTCTATCTAGCTTGCCGCTCCATTTGGCGCTGGGGCCAGATAATCCTTACCTGGCCCGATACTATACAAGGGGAAGTGTACAAGGAGACTGTAGCGCCAGAAGAGAACTTGGCGCAAGACGCCGTGCGCTATCGGTCAGATCGTTCAGGGGCTATAGATGC
>DATAOM010000120.1:0-8262 GCA_036265775.1 Ktedonobacterales bacterium
ATTCTTTGACGGGACGCCAGATTTCTCTTCAGCACTCGACCTGACTGGGGGTAGTGACCCATTCTCTGCGCCGCCAATGACCTGCTCGACCTTTCGCAGGGTGGGCAGACTTGCAGTCCACTTGACCACCAGCGCCGCCCAGGTCAGCCCAGCGCCGAACGCGACCATCCCCAGATGCGCGCCTTTGAAGACCCGTCCCTGCTCGACAGCCTCGCACAGCGCGATCGGCACCGCCGCCGCCGAGGTGTTGCCGTAGCGCTCGATGTTGACGAAGACCTTCTCCGGCGGCAGGTTGAGTCGCTTCGAAGCCGCCTCGATAATGCGCAGGTTCGCCTGGTGGGGGATGAACAGGTCCATCTGATCGGCGGTCATGCCGGCGTTGACGAGCGCCTCCTCCATCGCCGTGCCCATGATGCGCGTGGCGAACTTGAAGACTTCCGAGCCATTCATCTTCACATACTGCCGACGGTTGCGCAGATCATCCTCGTCGATCTTCTTGGCCGAGCCACCGACGGGAATCCAGAGCAATTCGGGCTTCTCGCCGTCGCTGCCGAGCGTGAAGCCGAGCACCCCACCTGGCTCGTCGCTCGCGCTCAGGACCACCGCGCCAGCGCCATCGCCAAAGAGAACGCAGGTCGAGCGGTCGGTGTAGTCCATCACGCGCGAGAGCACCTCGACTCCGACGACCAGCGCATGTTTCGCGGCGCCATTGGCGATGAACTGGTGTGCGACGGAAAGGCCATAGATGAAGCCGGTGCAGGCGGCCTGCATGTCGAAGGCGCCGCACTGCGCGCCGAGCGCATGCTGCACGAGGTTCGCGGTCGAAGGGAAGGGATAATCGTATGAGACCGTCGCGATGATGATGAGGTCGAGATCCTTGCCCTCGATGCCAGCGCGCGCGAGCGCCTGGCGGCTGGCGTTGATCGAAAGCGTTGAGGCGGTTTCGTGTGGCGCCGCGATCCGCCGTTCTTTAATACCCGACCGCGAGACGATCCATTCGTCGGAGGTATCCACCATCTTTTCTAGATCAGCGTTGGTGAGGACCTTCTCCGGGACGTACATACCCCAGCCGGTGATCGCGCTGTATCGCGCCATGCTCTTCTTCTCCTACTCGCTCGCCATACTTCTTCAGTCTCTCGCTGCGCTGCGCCGCGTAAAAAGCGACTCCAGCGCCGCCTCCAACGCCTGATGGCCGCAATTGTAGCATACCGCTCTCGCACACACCATCCTATCAAGCAACGGTCGCCGCCAACTCACCTCAACAACAAATCTGTTGGCGGCGGCGTTGCGCCGGGGCGTACACTAGAATCATGCGCCGCGCTGGATACGCTGTAACCTTCCTGCGCGCAGGCGCGTCATACAACGCATCGCCCCCATTTCCCTACAGAAGGATACCGCCATGTACTACTGCGGACGCGGCGCGCTCGCGCAACAACTCCTGCTCGGCGGCGCGGACGCCGAGGCGATGGGACGCTTCCCCGACTTTGCGCTACCCGGCGATACGGCTGTCTACGCGCCCGATCGCCCCGCCGATGTGCGCCACGTTGATATTGACGTGGCGCTTGATTTCGCGACTGACAGCGTGCAGGGCGTCGTCACGACGCACTACACCGCGCTCTTCGATACGGTGCGCGAGGTGACACTGGACGCGGCGGAGCTAGCCATCGAGCAGGTCACGATGGCGGGCAAGAAATCGCCGCTGACCTATTGGAGCGAGGGCGACAAGCTGCGCATCCGCCTCGACCGTGACTACACGTATGGTCAGCAATTTGGCGTGACCGTGCGCTATTCCGCCCATCCGCGCAATGGCCTCGTCTTTGTCCATCCGATGGAGGGCAACCCTGACCTGCCAACGCAGGCGTGGACTCAAGGCCAGACCGAGTACCACCACTACTGGTTTCCCTGCCACGACTTCCCCAACGACCGCGCCACCACCGCGCTGAAAGCGACTGTACCTGGCGCGTACTTCGCGCTCTCCAACGGCAAGCTCGAAGGCGTGAACGAGAACCCCAACGGCACGAAGACATACGCCTGGCGGCAGGATTTCCCGCACCCGGCGTACCTCATCACGCTCGTCGCGGGCGAGTTCACCGAATTGCCCGATACGTGGCGCGACACACCGGTCAACTACTATGTGCGGCCTGGCCGCGAAGATGACGGCCACCGCATGCTCGACAACACGCCGCGCATGATCGAGTTGTTCTCCACGAAGACCGGCGTGGACTATCCCTGGGTCAAATACGCGCAGATCGTGCCGGAGATGTTCCTCGGCGCGATGGAGAACACCAGCGCGACAACGCACAGTTACCGCCTGATGCCCGACGAGCGCGCCAGCCTCGACTACTCGCCCGACGACGTGGTGGCGCACGAGCTAGCGCATCAATGGTTCGGCGACCTGCTGACCTGCCGCGACTGGGGGCATATCTGGCTCAACGAGAGCTTCGCCACCTTTATGGAAGAGGTATGGTTGGAGCACGACAAAGGCATCGACGAGGCGCGCACCGACTTCCGCCGCAACCTCCAGCTCTATCTTGAGGCGGACAAGCGCGGCCGCCGCCCCATCGTCTACAACGTCTACCGCAAGCACGGCGGTGAACTCTTCGATCGCCACGTGTATGAAAAAGGCTCGCTCGTCCTCCACCTCATGCGCTTTGTGCTCGGCGAGGACGCCTTCTGGCGCGCGATCAACCTCTACCTGGAGCGCAATCGCGGGCGCGAAGTCATCACCGCCGACCTGGAGCGCGCCATCGAGGAAGCCACCGGGCGTAGCATGGCGCGTTACTTCGAGCAGTGGGTCTACAAGGCGGGCCACCCGGAGTTCAGCGTCAGTTACTCCTGGGACGACGCGCAGCAGATGGCCAAGGTCAGCGTGAAGCAGACGCAGGAGGTCACCGACCTGACGCCAGTCTTCGTGACACCAGTCGAGATCGCCTTCATGGTCGAGGACGCCGTGGATGGCCGCAAGAAGAGCCAGAAGGCGACGCTGCGCTCGTTCCGCGTGACCATCGAGGAGGCGCAGCAGACCTTCTACTTCCCACTGGAACGCAGGCCATTGTCGGTGCGGTTCGATCAGGGCGGATGGCTGCCCAAGACGCTCGACTTCAAGCGTCCCAGCGAGCTGCTACGTTACCAGCTTGTTCACGATCCCGATGTGCTGGGTCGGATCGAGGCGGCGGAGGCGCTTGGTCAACTAGCCGATGATGCCAGCGTCAAGGCCCTGGAAGAGGCGCTGGTCAACGAGCCTTACTGGTCGGCGACGAGCGCCATCGCCTCGGCGCTGGGCAGCCAGCGGACACAGCGCGCGCTCGACGCGTTGATCGGCGCGCTCGAAAAGATCACGGAGCCCCGCGCTCGGCGCGGCGTCGTGGCAGCGTTGGGCAATTTCCGCGCGCCGGAGCAGCAGAAACTGGCGGAACGCGCAGCGCAGACGCTCACTGATCTGCTACATGCAGGTGAGCCGAGCTACTTCGTTGAAGGCGCTGCGCTGACTGCGCTCGGCCAGACACGCACACCAGGCGCCTTCGCGGCGCTGACGCCGATGCTCGAGCGCTCGTCTTGGAACGAGACGATTCGTGGCGCGACCTTCGCCGGTCTGGGCGAGTTGGGAGACCCGCGCGGTGTTGAGGTGATGACGAACTGGCTACTTGATCGTTCCAAGCCGATGGACGCGCGCGCGGTTGCGGCGAGCGGGCTGGGAGCGCTGGCGCGGTCGAAGCTGATCGATCCTGGCGAGGAACAGACACGCGCGGTGAATGCGCTCATTGCTGCGCTCGACGATCCGTGGGAGTTGGTTCAGATGATCGCGATTTCCGCTCTAGGTGACTGGGGTGACGCCCGCGCGATTCCGGCGCTGGAACGTGTCATCTCGACCACAACCGAGGATCGAGTGGTGCGCACATGCCGCCAGGTTATCCTGCGCATCCAGCGGGGCCGCTCTGCGCGTGAGGAAGCGCGCACATTGCGCAACGACCTGGAGCAGGCGCGCGAGGCGACTCGCACGTTGCGCGAGCGGCTGGAGGCGCTGGAGGCCCGGCTCAACGGCGGTGACTCCGCGAATGGCGCTCACTCAGAAAATGGCGCCGTCAAGACCGGAAAGGCCGAAGGCAAGCACGGACACAAGAAGCGATAGGAACGTAGCGGCCGTGAGGTCTACTCCACATCTTATCGCTCCTTGTGCATAGTGCGTTTTGCGTGTTACGCCCTACGAGAGCCGCGCCATGCGGACTCCATATGTCGAATCAGAGATTCCGACGCTCAACTGCGTCACTGCCCACAGTGTCCGCGTGCCATCCTTAGAGACTGACTCGACGGCGTATATGAGGGAGAGCGAATCAGTGACGGGCTGCGCTATCTGGCGCCAGCCTGCCTGTCCTGAACTCCAACTCATGAAGTTCAAGGGTGTTCGCACTGCCTTGACCCCTCCGTTGGACACAGGCGAAGGCGTCGCGGTGGCCGCACCGGACGGCGTCGAAGTCGCCGGCGTTCCCCGGTCAAACGTTTGGGTAATCTGGAGCAGCGACCCATCGCGCCGCTCGTTCAGGAATGCGTTTGTAACAACATGATCGCCTAGGTCAGGGACCGCATTCCACTGCCGCCCACCATCTTCGCTCACCCAGGCGCGCTCGACGCCAAACCCAGGGGCAGGTTCCTGATCTGTCGCGGCGACATACAGCGTGACATCGGCATGGCCGGCTCGCTTGAACGCGGCGATGAGTTTGCTGGAGCCGCCCGGCAGGCTCCCTAGCTGATTCCAGTGCGTGCCAGCGTCATCGCTGCGCCAGAGCGTGATGTCTTGCGGCGTAGTTGACTGGAAGCATTCAGTCGCGCCAGTCGTCGCGTAGAGCGTTGTCGAGTCAGGCGTCGTCACGAAGTCGCAGATACTGCGATCAGTGGCATAGAGCCCCGTGTCGGCCAGGTCCCATGTCGCGCCGCGATCCTGGCTGGTGAAGATGCGCGTCAGGCTCTCCTGACCGCGATAGTGGATCGCCGTATACAGGCGTGTCCCCTGCGACTGGAGTTGATTTAGCGTGCGCTGCGTGAGACTCCAGCCTGAGGAGATGCTGCCGCTGACCGGGAAACGCATCTCGCTCCAGTGTTCGCCTCCATCGGCGCTGAAAAACTGGAGTTGACAGCCGCCGGTACCCGAGGCCGGCGTGTTCGACGTCGCATCACCCTTCCGCGCAAAGGCGACGGACGCGTGCGTAGTTGGGCAGTCTTGCTGGCCCTGCTGTGGCAACAGGCGCGAGAGCGTGACAATGACGTTCTGCGCGTTCGCTGGGTCTACCCAAATGGCAATATCGCCCAGCGTGTACGCGCCCAGGACACCGTCAGGAACGGTGAGGTTCCGCCAGGTTGCGCCGGCGTCGTCGGAGCGCCGGAAGACATACGCAAAGTCCGCCCCAGTAATGCCGGCCTCATACACCACGGACGGGTCACTCGGCGCAAGCATCGGCGGGACCGGCTGGTTCGTCAGATGCGGCGCGATGCTCCAGGTGGCGAGCGGACCAGCAGTGGGCGTACCAGCCACACGAGGATCGTTCCGGCCGCGAGCGAACGTAGCGAAGAGCGCTCCTAACAGTCCGACCACCACGAGGATTGCGGCGCTGGCGATCAGACGCCGTCCCCAACTCACGTCACGCCGTGGCATATTGGGCGGTTGCGCTAGAGCCGTCATGCGTCCACTCCAACCGTTCGTCCCACTCCTCTCATTCACCGAGCGCTGTGGCGCTGGCGCTGTTTCCTGAAGCGCCTGCGTCGCGCCGAGCGGCAGGTCATCGCGCCAGGCCGCGCCATCCTTCAGCAGTTGCTGGTGAATATCGAGGAGCGCCGCTGGCACGCTATCCTGCGCCGCCGAACGCTTCGCATCGTTCACATCCCTATTCATTTCTATCGCTCCCTTGTGCGCGCATGGCGCGGAGATGTGGATCGGTGGCGAGCGCATCCTGGAGGAGTTCCAGCGCGCGGCGCAGGCGTGTCCGCACGGTTGCGGGAGGAACACTGAGCGCCGCGCCAATCTCCGCTGAGTCGAGGTCAGCGTAATAGCGCAACACCACCGCGACCCTCAGCGGTTCCTCAAGGCGGTTGATCGCGCTGCGCAGGTCGAGCGCAGCGGCGTGACGAGTCCTGCCGGGATCCAGGTCGAGCGTGGCGATATCGGCGCCGCCCATGTCGAGTGATTCCGTCCGCCGGACGCGCGTGCCGAAGCGCCCGCGCAGCCAGTCATGGCAAACATTGACAGTGATTCGCAGCAGCCACGAACGGATCGCCTCGGCGTCACGCAACTCATCCCACGAGCGCCATGCGCGCAAGGACGCCTCCTGAGCCGCATCTTCGGCGTCCGACGGGCCGACCAGCGCCGCGGCGACACAGGTCATCACGCCCTTATGCGCCTCAAGTTGCGCGTCGAGAGCGGCGCGCTCGTCTTGTTCCCCGCCTGGCGGAGCCGCGCCGCCAAATTGCGCATCATGTGGCTTGAGCAGCCAGCCCATCCCAGTTCCCTTTCTCTCTGCGCGACTTTCGCGCCGCTTCTAGGACGGAATGAGCATGGTCATGTGTTTGCGACGGGTGTTTGCAATCTATATATCTACGTCTAGATCGCATCATAATCGCTTTCCTGCGGACAGCAAAAAGGGCGAACCAAACTGGCTCGCCCTTCTCTCGCGTGCTGCTACGCTGCTTCTATTACGCCTCGACAGTGGCCCCCCAGGTCGCCGCGCCGTAGGGTAGCGTCTCCTTCTCCTGATGCGTCGCCTCCAGCCAGCGCTCGGCGTCGATCGCGGCGCGACAGCCGTCACCTGCGGCGGTGACAGCCTGGCGGTAGCGGTGGTCGGCGACATCCCCGGCGATGAAAACACCCTCGACGCTCGACATCGTGTGCTCTTTCAGCTTCAGGTAGCCGCGCTCGTCCATCTCCAGGATGCCCTTGAAGGCGCCGGTGTTCGGCTGATGTCCGATGGCGACGAACAGGCCCTGAACCGGCAGCGTACTCGTCGCGTTGGTCTGCGTGTCCCGCAGTTGCACGCCCTCGACCACATTCTCGCCGAGCACGTCGGCGATCTCCGTGTTGTAGTGGATAGTGATCTTGGGGTGCTCGACGACGCGGCGCTGCATGATCTTGCTGGCGCGAAAGGCGTCGCGCCGGTGGATCAAGTGTACCTGGGTGGCGTAACGCGTCAAAAAGAGCGCCTCCTCCATCGCCGTGTCACCACCGCCGACGACCGCAACCTCCTTGTTTTTGAAGAAGAAGCCATCACACGTCGCGCAGCCACTGACGCCGCGCGCCTGCAAGCGCTGCTCGTTCGGAAGGCCCAGCCACATCGCGCTGGCGCCCGTCGCCACGATGACCGCGTGCGCCGTGAACTCCTCCTCGGCGGTCCAGAGGTGAAATGGCCGGCTGGAGAAGTCCACGCGCACAATATCGCGCATGACAGTCTCTGCGCCAAAGCGTTTGGCTTGCGCCTCGAACTTGTCCATCATCTCCGGCCCCAGGATGCCTTCCTCGAAGCCAGGATAGTTCTCCACGTCGCTCGTGATCATCAACTGGCCGCCGGGCTGCTCGCCCTGGAAGACCACCGTGCGCAGGTTGGCGCGCGCCGCGTAGATCGCGGCGGTGTAGCCCGCTGGCCCGGAGCCGATGATCGCCACATCGTATGGCGCGTGCTCACGTGAATCGTTCTCATTCGCCATTCGGCGTCTCTCCTCTTGCCTTCCTGTCATCTTCGGCGCTTTTATCTATCACACCTAGGAGAAGATGACAGGTTGCGCGTTGCTGTATCAACTATACCATACCCTAGGGGGGTATGTCACGACACCATAAACACTGTTTTTGTCGCTGTGTGAGTCAAGCGTTAGTCAAAGTGTAGCGCTTCGTCGTACATGTATGAAAGGCGGGCGCGGCGCAGTAGCCAATCGCTCTCCTTCCGTGCGATACTAGAAGCCACACCAGTGTGATTCTGTCCTCCGCAGACCGAGCGTACGGCGATGTATCGCTCCACAGCGTGTTGCCTCGACTCCGCGAAACAAGGGGGCGATTGTGAGCATCCAGATCAATGTCCTGTATCTCGTCTCCGTCGTCGTGATCTGGCTGCTCGTCTATCACATCACTTACTGGCTCACCGAGACCCTCAACGATCCGTCGCTGGTGTGCTGGAGCGTTGGGCCGCTCGGGCTCTCCTCCGTCTCACTGCGCGAGCCTCGTCTGCCCCGCCTCCTCTGGCAATTCCTCATCTCTGGCCTCGTCCTCGGCGCTGTCGCCTATGCCTG
>DATAOM010000121.1:0-3709 GCA_036265775.1 Ktedonobacterales bacterium
ATATCTCCGACATGAGCTATCTGCGCCTCGATCCCGGCGTGGATCTCTCGGCGCTGAAGGCCAACATGCCGCTCTGGTCTGACGCATTCCCTCCTGCCAGCGGCGCCTACTCGCTGCCGCTCGAAGAGATCGCGCGGCTGGGGCTGCCGATGATCAACCTCGGCCCCTATGGCTGGGGCGCGCACCAGCGTGGCGAGCGGCTGCTGCAATCGTACTCCTTCGGCGTCTTGCCGCAACTGATCGTCGAGGTCATTGAGCGCCTCGGCGCGCGCAACGATTCACCAACAAGCTAAGCGGCGCCGCTATTAGGCGCATTTCAGTCCACCATGTGACGCCCTCATTCCACAGGACAGAGGCGCTGGCTGGCGTCCAGTGGAAGCGCCAGGAAGAGAAATCTTGTTGAGTTGGTTCGGAACCTTGACTAACAGACCAGGTCTTGGGTACTATTGCTCTTACCATAGGCGAGGAAGCGTACACCAACGACGGAGTTGGCGGCATGAACCATCCAATGTGGCGGCTGATGGGCGGCGCGCGCGCGGGCAAGGCCGAAGATGCGCATCCCGCGTCGCGTGGCGCTGATGTGCGCGCGATGCGGGAGTTCAACCTGCTCCTCGTCCTCAATTGCATCCGCGAGCATGGGCCCTTGCCACGTGTCGCCATCGCGCGACGCACCGGTCTCTCCCGCCCGACGGTCAGCAGCCTGATGGAGATCCTCCTGCGCGAGGGTCTGGTGCGAGAAGGAGAACTCTTGAACTCCTCCGCGGTTGGTGGCCGGCGCGCGGTCGAGGTGCATTTCAACGCCAGCGCGGGCTATGTCGTCGGCATCGACGTTGGACGCACGCACCTGACCATGATCCTGGCGAATCTGGCGGCTGAGATACAGGCGCGCCACTCCGAACCATTCGATTCCTCACGCGGCGCGGAAGCCTGCTTACCCCTGCTCTCCAAGCACCTGCGCAGGTTCGTCGAGGCTGCGGATACGCGCTGGGATCAAATCGTGGGCATCGGCATGGGTGTGCCCGGTCCCATCGACACCGACCGGCGCCGGCTGGTCTCGCCGCCGCGACTGCCCGGCTGGGATCGCATTGACCTCTACGAGACGATGCACCGCGAGCTGGATGCGCCAATCTTTCTCGACAATGACGCCAATATGGGGACGCTGGGCGAGAGCCGCTATGGCGCGGGACGCGGCGTCGAGAATATGGCGTACATCAAGCTCGGCACCGGCGTCGGCGGCGGCATGATTCTGAATGGGGCGATCTATCGTGGCAGCGGAAGCGCCGGTGAGATCGGGCACGTCACCGTCAACGCGGACGGCCCGGAGTGCGCCTGCGGCAACAAAGGGTGTCTTGAGGCGTTGGCGGGCGCAGGGGCCATTGTGGAGGACGCCAGCCGGGGGGCCAGCAAGGCTGCATGCGATATCGCCGATGTCATACGCGCCGCACAGGAGGGTGATGAGCATTGCCGCGTCGCGCTTGAACACGCCGGGGTCTCTGTCGGCGTCGCGGTCGCGGACCTGATCAATCTATGCAGCCCCACGCTCATTCTGCTGGATGGTGGCGTCTCACGCGCGGGAGAGTTGTTGCTGGAGTCGCTGCGCAGAACCGCCGCGGCGCGCAGCCTTCCCATCGCCTGGGCGAATACGACAATCCAGTTGGCGCAATTGGGCGATAACGCGATCGCGCTTGGCGCGGTCAGTACAGTGCTGGACGCCGCCTTCGGCGTGTCGACCGCGATGCACACATCTCCGATGCGGGCAGTCGCGGCGCGCGCTGCGGTTCCATAAATGGATTGGACAGACATGCGCTTGTTTGAAGGAGGTGGAACAAAGAGAACTGCAAGTCGCGGGCGTGCGGCTCCGCATGTGAGATCACGCGTGCGACACGGGTATATCTTTATACACAAGCCGATGGTGGAACACGGCTTTTCACTCCAACCGCGTAATACGACGCGCGCAGTATGGTAGATAGGCATTGTCATGGAAGGGGGTGGCTCGCGGCTTTGACAACTCTCAGGGTTCTGGCGCTCTTCAAGACGCTGGACCAACGGCGTTCACAGCACTGTTACTTCGATGTACGACAAGAACGGAGCAACCTAACTCATGAGGCTTAAAGGTAGCCCACGATGGCGCACTCTGGCGGTGGCCGGCATCGGTAGCGCGATTTTGGTGAGCGCGCTGGCGGCTTGCGGCAGCACCAGCGAGGGCATCGCCAACGGCAAGAATTGCAAACACATCGCCTTCCTCCTTCCGGAGAGCGCCACCGCCGCCCGGTGGGAGGCCGCCGACCATCCCGATGTGGTCGCGGCGATCCAGGCGAGCCTGCCAGGCGCGACGGTGGACGTGACCAACGCGCAGGGCAACGCGACGACCCAGCAGACGCAGGCCGAATCTGCGCTCTCCAAGGGCGCCTGCATCCTGATCGTCGCGCCGTTCGACAGCACGGCCTCGGCGGCGATCGTGACGAAGGCGAAAGCCCAAAAAGTGCCGGTCATCTCGTATGACCGCCTGATCGACAGCGCCGACCTGGCGTACTACGCCTCCTTCGACGGCGTGGATGTCGGCAAGAAGCAGGGTCAGTACATCGCCGACCACTACAAGAATTACGTTACCCCTGGCCACAACAACCTGGTCATGATCAACGGAGCCGATACTGACAACAACGCCAAGCTCTTCGGCTCTGGCGCTCACCAGATCCTCGATCCGCTGATCTCCTCGAAGGAGCTCACCAAGGTCTTTGAGCAGTCCACACCGGGCTGGGACAACGGTAAGGCCCAGACCGAGATGGAAGCTGCGCTGACACAGACCCACAATGACGTCTCGGTCGCCTACGTCATGAACGACGGCATGGCGAACACCGTCATCGCCGCCCTCAAAGCGCAGCACCTGAACGGGAAGGTGCTCGTCACCGGGCAGGACGCTGAGGTAAGCGGTATCCGCAACATCCTCCTTGGCGATCAGTCCATGACGATCTACAAGCCGATCAAGAAACTGGCGGACTCGGTGGGCAAGCTGGTCGCCGCGATCAGCAACGGCCAGGACACGAGCTCCATCGCGAGTGGCAGCATCAAGACGCCTACCGCTGGCACGGCTATCCCCTCGATCCTCAACGCGGTGACCGAGGTTGACATCTCCAACATCAAGGACACGGTCATCGCTGATGGCTTTGTCAAGAAGGACGACGTCTGCCAGGGCGTTCCTGCTGGCGCTGGTGGTGTCTGCTAACTGACAAACTGATCGCTGGTGTGTTGTCTGAAGGAGGGGGATTCGAATGAGCGGCGACGTTCATTCTTCTCCCTCACGGATGCAACCCTCAGCTCGTCAGGTAGATGTATGGGACGGCCTCTGCGCTGTCCCATACGCTCTATCTGCGGCGTTCAACCAACGGCGCTGCGCAAGCAAATCTTCAGGCGCCGATGTTATACTTACCCCAGATGACGCCTAGTCTGACGCTAGTCTGACGCTAGTCTGACGCCTATGCTAGAGCGTGGAGGTACGTTATGACCGAGGGCAGTGTTCCTCTCCCCGCTGACCCATCGCCCAATCCGGCGGCAAAGCCAACACGCACTGACGAGCCTGTCTTGCGGATGACGGGGGTCAGCAAGTCATTCGGCGCCGTGCAGGCGTTGCAAGACGTGGATTTTGAGGTCTACGCAGGCGAAGTAGTCGGACTGGTCGGCGATAACGGCGCGGGCAAGTCAACGTTGATCA
>DATAOM010000122.1:0-7072 GCA_036265775.1 Ktedonobacterales bacterium
CCGACCCTACGCCGACCCTACGCCGACCCTACGCCGACCCTACGCCGACCCTACGCCGACGGATGCGGCGCCGCGGCCCTGGGCAAATGTCCCGCTTGCGGATGAAGACCTTTCCTGTATTCCCTCGCAGCGCCTCCCGGCTAAATTGGACGCAACGCATCGCGCGACGCAACGCATCGCGCCAGGTTGGCGGTGTCGAGCAATGGCGCCACTCACCAATTGGCGTAGCCCGTCATCTGCGCATCAGGTCTGCGCGTCACGTCGTGGCGCTGAAAGGAGCCTTCACGTGGCGGACGCGCAAGCGCTGCTTCAACTGCAGTCGTTCGTGGATGAGGCGCTGCAAGGGCGGACGGACCTACGCGTACTGGATGCTGGTTGTGGCTCCAGCAGCTATGTGAGGCTGCCCGAGACCGCGCACCGAGTCGGCATTGACATCTCCGCAGAACAACTGCGCAAGAACACGTTCGTGCACGAGAAGATACTGGGCGATATCCAGGAGTATGAGCTGCCGTCTGCGTCGTTTGACGTGATCATCTGTTGGTGGGTATTAGAACATCTCCGTGAGCCCACCAAGGTCCTGAGTCGCTTCCGTGACGCGCTGAGAGAGAACGGTATCATCATTCTCGCAGTTCCCAACGTGATCTCAATCAAGGGGTTGGTGACAAAGTTGACACCCTTTTGGTTTCACGTATGGATCTACCGCACGCTCCATGGCGACAAGATGGCGGGCGCGCCAGGACGCCCACCATTTCGAACATGGTTGCGGTTCGCGATCTCCCCAGGCGCCATTAGCCGCTTCGCGCACAAGAGCGCACTATCCGTGGACTACATCAACCTCTTCGAGGATGAAGGAATCGAGCGGTTAAGAAGGCGGCATGGAATGGTCAATGTCTGTTGGTCGCTACCTCGCGTGTCCGTCAGAGTGGCGACATTCGGGAAGATCGATCTTGGCCTCACTGAGTGCATCGTGGTGCTCAACAAGGCGGCGGTTGCGCGTGGCGCGTCTGATAGCCGTGCCGTTGACGCGCCTCACCTGCGCGCAGTCGCATGCGCTCCACCTCTGCCCTCCTCGGACCAGTGGTTGTCATCGAGTGTGGAGGAGACGGGCGCCCAAGGACGCGACACGACGCCCTTGGATAGCGACGCGCGCCCGCGATGTTTTGGCGGCATGCTGGAGCCTACTCCAGAGAGCAGAACATGAAGGTAATGACGAGATGGCACACAGCCGCATGCGACATCGACCCTTGCGCATCCTGACCGTCACTGGCGCCTATCCCGCCGAGTACAGGCCACATTGGGGCACCTTCATAAAGAGTCAGGTCGACTCCCTGATCGAGCAGGGACTCGAGGTGGAGGTTATCCGACCCAGGCCAGGACCAATGCCGCTGCGCTACGCGACTGCCGTCGCACTGGTTTTCCTTAAGACGCTGAGCGGGCGCTACGACGTTGTCCATGGGCACTACGGGCTGTGGTGCTTAGTAGCGCGCCTGCAGTGGACCACCCCGGTCGTCGCCTCCTTTCTTGGCAGCGATCTGCTCGGCGCCCCGACCGCCGATGGAGGCAACACGCGGAAAGGCGCCCTCGTGGTGCGCGTAACCCAGTGGCTGTCCCGCTGGGTCGATGCGGTGATCGTAAAATCCGAGCAGATGCGCCAACTGACGCCGGCACAGAACGTCTTCACCATCCCCAACGGGGTCGACTTCACACTGTTCCACCCAGCGCCGCGCGCCGAGGCGCGCGCGGCGCTGGGATGGAAGCAGGACGGCTACTACGTGCTGTTCGGCAACAACCCCGATCTGCCGCGCAAAGGATATCCCCTGGCGCTAGCCGCCATCGAGCGCCTGCAGGCGCGTGGCATACCTGCGGAGCTGGTGGTCGCCAACGGCTTGAGGCAGACCGAGGTCGTCCAGCGCATCAACGCCTGCAACGCCCTCCTGCTCACATCGATTCATGAAGGCTCACCAAATATCGTCAAGGAGACCATGGCCTGCAACGTCCCCGTCGTCTCGACCGATGTTGGCGATGTGCGCCAGGTTATCGGCCGCACTCAGGGCTGCGGCGTCTGCCGCCGCGATCCCGAGGCATTGGCGATCGGACTGGAGACGGCGCTCCGCCACCAGGCGCCGACGACGGGGCGCATCGATATCAGCCACCTGGAGCGCTCCATCGTCGCGCGCCAGATTATCGCGGTCTACGAGGACGCGATCGGGAGCGCGGCGCGCGCGGGTGCGCTGTCGCAGCCCAAAAAAGAGAGCCGCCATGTCGAGACCGCGTAGGGTGCTGATGGTCATCGAGAACGATGTCGCGCCGCTCGATACCCGCGTCTGGGGGGAGGCCGTGGCCTTACGAGACCACGGCCTCCAGGTCAGCATCATCTGCCCCAAGGGAGTCATGGGGCGGTCCGTCTTTGAGCGCTTTCGCGCGCCATATGAGTGCCGCGACGGGATCTATATCTATCGCTACGAGCGGCCAGACGGAAGCACCACGGCCGCCTACGTGCGTGAATACCTCGTCGCGCTGCTTAACACCGTTCGGCTCAGTCTAAAAGTGCTCATCCGGCACAACTTCGATGTGCTTCATGTCGCCAACCCGCCCGATATCTTCTTTCCTCTGGGCTGGTTCTGTCATCTCCTTGGCAAGAAGTTCGTCTTCGACCAACACGACCTGGCGCCAGAGGTTTTCCAGGAGCTCTTTGCAAGCCGAGGGAATGGGCCCTCGGCAAGGCTGCTCCTCAAGCTCCTGCGCATGTGCGAGCGGTATAGCTACCGCGCCGCCGATCTCGTCATCGCTGCAAATGAGTCGTTTCGGCAGATCGCCATCGAGCGCGGGAGCTGCCCCGCGCACAAAGTAGCTGTGGTGCGCAACGCCTCGGCCTTGCCGCAGGAAAACATAGCCGCGCCTCCCCATGCGTTAAAGCTGGGCCGGCGATACCTGCTTGCCTATGTTGGCGTGATGGGCGTCCAAGATGGCGTCCAATACGCCCTAAATGCCCTCCATAAGCTCGTGTATGAACGCGGACGCCAGGATGTCTCGCTGGCGCTTATAGGAGATGGGGATGATGTTCCTGCGCTGCGGACGCTCGCTTGCGAGTTGCGGCTCGCCGAGTACGTCACCTTCACCGGGTGGATGACTGGCCAAGATGTTGCTCAGTGTCTCGCCAGCGCCGATGTTGGCCTTTCGCCTGAGCCGCGCAACGCGCTGAACGAGCGCTCGACCATGATGAAGATCATGGATTACATGACAATGGGGCTGCCGGTAGTCGCCTTTGATCTTGCTGAGACGCGTTTTTCCGCACAAGGCGCCGGCCTCTACGCCACACCCAACTCAGTCGATGACTTCGCCAATAAAGTCGAACTCCTGCTCAACAGTGAAGCGCTGCGACTCAGCATGGGGGGCGCTGGGCGCATGCGCGCTCAAGGACCCCTGTCGTGGGAGAGCTCTCGCGAGCGTCTGTGGCAGGCCTATGACGGCCTCCTGCGCTAGCGCTGCGCCCATCACCATGAGCCGACGCGAACACGCGCGGCAGAGCGGCAAGCGCGCAGGTCGATGCAGGTCGGTACATGAAAGTGAGGGAGGACGAACTGCGTATGAGTGTACGTGACTCGACAGGCGCGCTCCAAAGGCTGTACGCGGCGAACACCCCTGACGCCTTCTGGCGAGTCCTCACGCAACCGCCTGTGTCCTCAGCTGAGTGGGCGGACGCCGTTAGAGCCGCCTCCTCGATCCTGCCTTTGGCTGCGGGGGAAGACGCAGGCACTGGCGACGTGGTCGCGACAGCACTCAGCGAGGCGCTGTTCGGGCCGAGTCGCTGGTCGCTTGGCAAAGCAAAGCGCCTGTACTATCAAGTCAAGCCGTTTCTTCCACGATCTCTCAGCATCCTCCTCCGCCATCGCTATCGGCGGCGGCAAGAGATGCGATTTCCCCTCGGCTGGCCCATTGAAGATCGCTACGTGCGCTTTCAGTTCGCCTGTGTGGCGCACATCTTGCGCCAGCGGAAGATCGATTGCGGTATCCACGTCAACTTTTGGCCCGATGGTCAGCGCTTTGCGTTCGTCCTTACCCACGATGTAGAAGACGCTGCAGGGGCAGCGTTTGTGCCGCGCCTGGCGGAGCTCGAAGAACGACTGGGGTTCCGCTCGTCATTCAATTTTGTGCCTGAGCGCTACCCAGTGGACCTGGCGCTTTTGTCCGCGCTGCGCCAGCGTGGATTCGAGGTCGGTGTACATGGGCTAAGACACGATGGCCGACTCTTCTTTTCTCAGCGCGCCTTCGCGCGCCGGGCGGAAAAGATCAATCAGCACCTGCATACATGGGAGGCCGCGGGATTTCGCGCTCCCTACACCCACCGCAATCCGGAGTGGATGCAAGCGCTTGACATCGAATATGATCTCTCGTTCTTTGACACCGATCCCTACGAGCCGATGCCTGGCGGCGCCATGAGCATATGGCCGTTCTTGCTCGGATCGTTTGTGGAACTACCGTATACGCTCGTTCAGGACCACACGCTGATGGTCATCCTGGGCGCGCGCGCGCCTGGCGCTTGGCTGAACAAAGTGGATTTTGTGGAGCGCTGGCGTGGCATGGCGTTGGTGAATGCCCATCCAGACTACCTGCGCGAGCCGCAGCGCCTAGCCATCTACGAGGCGTTCTTACACGCCATCAAAGAGAAGGACAACTACTGGCATGCCTTGCCACGCGAGGTGGGGCGTTGGTGGCGGCGGCGCGCGCAGTTCACTCCCCAGTGGCGAGACGGGCAGTGGGACCTTTCAGCCCTACCCAGCGCGACATTGGCCCGCATATCGGCCTAGAGGCGGCTGCCTAGAGGCGGTTATAAACGCGAAGGTCGGGGAGATGGCGCGGCGCAGGTTGTCGCGAGCGCCTCCTCGCCAGCCCCGCCCAACCGATGAGAGCGGTCTTCGGCGCCACCCGATTGCGGCGCGCCATGAGCGGCCGAACAGACGCGCCGGGTGGCCGCCTATCAATGAGCGCCTGCGTGCGCGCTCGCGCAGCGTAGCTTGCGATCAAAGAGCCCACCCTTGTCCCGCACGGCGGCATGAGCTAGATGGGTCGGACTGCGCGGCGTTACAGCGGCGTCCGTCAGCCGGGCTGGCGCACGCGGCGGCATGACTGCGCTCAGCGCTCAACCGCTTGGGTCACAGACGGCTGAGGCTTAGCGCTCCCTGGCTCTGGTTCGATGACGGAGCGCTCGTCTACCGGTTCTTCGGTGATGTCGCGTTTAGAGGCGGCGCCCCACAGGCTCGGCGCCTGGATGAGGACGACGCCGAGGATACGCGCGCGCGCGCGGCTCAACGTGTCCTTCGTCCACATCACATGCCCGGCGCGCGACTTACTCCCGTCGACGACGAGGATCGTGCCATCGGCCTGGCCCGCAATCACAGCAGCGTCGACAAATGCGGTCGCAGGGGGCGTGTCGATCACCACCACGTCTGCAACCGCCCCAAGGTCGCCCCAGCCTCGCTGCCCGACGAGTAGCGCCTCGAGGAAGCGCCGCATGCGACCAGAGCTGAGCAACTCCGCGGGATTGGGCGGCGTAGGGCCAGCGGTGAGGATGGAGAGTTGTGGCACGGCTGGCGAAGGGGTGATTGGTCTCGGTCGCTCCGAATCGAGCAGGCAAAGCGAGAGGCCTGTGCTATTCTCAAGGCCGAGCCGCTCGTGAATAGAGGGCTGATGGAGGTCAGCGTCCACGAGAAGCGTACGCCGGCCACTGCGCGCCAGTGTTGCGGCGAGATTGATAGCGACAGTCGTCTTACTCTTGCCCGGCAGCGGGCTAGTGACCACAATGGTGCGCAGCGGCCGCTCAAGGGCCGCAAAGCTTAGATTCGTTTGCAAGGTTCGGAAACTCTCAGCGAGACGAGACGTCTCATCTGTGGAGAGTAATAGGTTCGCCTGGCCGCCTGCGCCAACCGTCGCGAGGGCAGGCATACCCGTGAACTCCTCCAGCCGTTTGGATGAACGCATGCGGTTGTCTAAGAGCTCGAACACGAGCGCCAGGCAGGCCGCCACTACGAGACCCAGCAGAGCGGCGAGCGCTGTATTGAGAAGCGCGTTGGGATGGTCGGACCGGAGTGGGGGAACGGCGGGCTGAAAGACCACGATGGTGTCACGTGCGGCAAGGTTCTGAGTGATGAGCTGGCTGTTGACGGTCTGTAAGTAGTCACGGCGTGTGGAGGCCGTCTGCAGCTGCTGTTGCAGCGCCGCAAGCTCCGAACTCTTTGGATCCTTCGCTCGGAGCGCGTCTATGCTGGCGCTGAGCGAGGTGATCTGGCTCGTGATCTGGTTGAGCTGTTGCTCGAGCTGCTGCTCGGCGCTGCTCAGCTTCGCGTCGGCGGATTCCTGATGGATCGCGATGAACGCCGCCGCTATCGCATTGGCAAGCGCTGCCGCCCGGCGGGGGCTGGTGTCATCCACGCTGAGCTGAATGATCTGTGTGCCTGGCTGATCCTGGACCGTCACTTGCTGCGCCAGCCGCGTCGGCGAGACTCCACCAACCTGATGAGCTGCCCGTGTCAAGACGACCGGTTGGCTGATCAAGGCCTCATAGGTCACCACAAGTTGATCGCTTGCCAACAGGCTCGAATAGGCGTCCTGGCCTGGCAGCTGCTGGTTGATGGTGAGCAAGGTAGTCGCGCGGTAGACCGCGGGCTGCGCCTTACTCACCGCAAAGGCGCCGCCCGCGGCGATGAGGCCGCACAGGCCTAGGAGCCAAAGCCAGCGCCCAGCGATGGCGAGGTAATTCTGTAGCGCGCTAGTCCGGTCCGATCGCGACACAGCTTCCAGCATGCAAACGCTCCTCCAAACGCTCCTTCAAACGCTGCTCGCGCCTGTTAGCGCGAAGCGCGCCGCTGGATTGCGCGACCGTGATACTCCACTCCGCCCTCCTACCGCCGCCCTCCTGGCTTGGCGGGACGATCTGTGCAGGCGATCAACGATCGCTCAAACATCCGCGCTGTCAGCGCCCTGCCCGGTTCACACCGGTGTGCGCCGCTCCTCAGCCTAGCTGCTTATACAAGTGGTCCCCCAATACCGCGGCGATTGACAGTGGTAGCCGCTT
>DATAOM010000123.1:0-5894 GCA_036265775.1 Ktedonobacterales bacterium
TATTTCCAGGGCATTCGCTATGGCGCTTGGGACAGATCTCACTCTCGCCGCACGCGAAAGAACGGCGGCGTTACAACAGACGGTGGCTCGCCGGCTGCGGCTGGACGAGTGGAGCATTGTCGCGCTCATCCTGGCGCTCGCCGCGCTTGGCCGGCTCGTCCTTGCCGCGCATGGCTGGCCGGACTTCGATAGCGACGAGTCCATCGTCGGGCTGATGACCGACGATATCCTGCGGCATGGCGCGCATCCCGTCTTCTTCTATGGGCAGAACTACATGGGCGCGTTGCAGGCGTATCTGGCGGTTCCGTTCTTCCTGCTCCTGGGCGCGACACCCTTCGCCCTGCTCGCCGCCGCAACCACCGAGACGCTCCTCTTCTTCCTGGTTCTCTACCTCTTTACGCGCGAGGTTTTCTCCCGCGAGGTGGCGCTTGTCACGCTGCTCCTGCTGGCGACTGGTCCTTTCTCCGCCCTCTTCGCTGAGTTACACGTCGGCGCTGGTGAACATGACACGCTGCTGTTGGGCGCGCTGATCCTCTGGCTGGTCACGCTGCGGCTGCGTAGGCATGACAGTTTGCGCGCTCAACTGGCGCTGGACGCTGGAGCCGGACTCGTTATCGGGGTGGCCCTCTGGTGCGACTTCCTGATTTTGCCTTTCGCGCTGGCCGCTGCGCTAGCGCTCATGTTCCGCGCGGCGTGGCGCCTATACGTCAACCGTGAGCGCGCGTTCGGGACGTTCAGGATACGCCTGGGAGCAGAGGCAGGCGTGGCAGTAGCGTTCTTCCTGATCGGGCTGGCTCCGCTGCTGCTGGCGAATATTGCCAGCGGAGGGGCCACGTTCCGCGAGGTCTTCGGGACCGCCAACTCGCCGAGTGTCCAGTTCTCGCCGCCGTTGCCACCTGGCCTGGCGGGCGTCGCGCAGGCGCTGTATCTGCAGGTCGCCGCGACGCTGCTGGTGGGGTTGCCTCATGCGATGGGAATCGACGTCGTCTGTGGCTCCTGCGCCATCTGGCCGCAGCCAACCGATGGCATTCTGGCTGGCGCTCTCATCTGGACGGCGGTGGTCTCGGTCGCCTTTACACTGTTCGCGACCCTCTGCTGGGCGTTGGCCGCATGTCCCCTTGTGTGTGACGCGTTGCGTGACATGGGGCGCGCGCGTAATGCTTGGCGAAAGGGAATGGACGTGCGAACCGCGCTGAAGGCGCCTGAGGGAGCATATGACGCGCGCTGGTGGGGCCGGGCGATGTTGGTTTTGGGGGCGCTTGGTACGGTGGCGCAGTATGCCCTGACGCATGTGTCGTATATCTATCCTGTCTCGTCGGCGCGCTATCTCATCGGGCTATTCCTGTGCGCGCCGCTGGTCGTCGCGCCACTGGTCAGAAGGCTACAGGCTGGATGGCGCTGGGCCGCCACATTGAGACAAGAGTCACGCCAGGAGTCGCGCTGGCAGCACGCGATCGCCCTCGGCGCGAGTATCGTGCTCGCCGTACTCATCGCGTTCAACGTCGGCGGATGGCAGCGCGCCTTCGCCGAGGCGAGCGATCCCGCAGCCTTCGGACAGCCTGATAGCCAGCGTCATGTGGCGCTGATCGCCTACCTGCAACAGCAGCAGATCACGCGTTTTTATACAGACTACTGGACGTGCTACAAGGTCGTCTTTGCGACCGACCAGCAGATGTCCTGCGCAGTGTTCCACAACAAGAGCGTTTTTCGCCCCGGCACCGCGCGGCTGAACGATATGAACGCGTTGGTGGCTGCCACACCGCACGCGCCATACGTGTTCGACATGACCAATGCGCAGCAACGGGAGCGCGCTCAGGAGTTTGCCCATGCGATCTCTCGCGGTGATTCACGCGCCAAAGACTATACACATACCCGTGCCGGCGAATACGAGGTCTACACCTACGCTGGCAGGTGAGCGCTCAAGACACTACACGATTATCTCGTCGATGTAGCACCAGCGCCAGTCTTCGCCAGGCTCGAATGATTGCATAATGGGGTGTCCTGTGGCGTGGAAGTGCTTGGTGGCGTGCTTATTCTTTGAGTTGTCGCAACAGCCGACGTGACCGCACTCCAGGCACAGGCGCAGATGCACCCAGGCGTCGCCGGTCTTCAGGCAGTCCTCGCAGCCTTGCGCGCTGGGGGTGACCTGACGAATCGCATTGAGATGGGTACACACGGGTTCCATCGAGATGTCCTTCTAGCTAACAGGGCCAGTTCCCGACGCAGCTCTCGCCGTCCATCGGATCGTAGCGCCATTTGTCCGCGCCGCACTAGCCGCTTGTCCCTGAACATTCGGGCAGTGCGATAGAGGGCTGCAGCGCCGTACAATGCGGCGGAAGAAATACATCGTCATTTCGCGCCGCGCATCGGCGCGCATCGGAAGGAAGCCACGCATGTCATCTCCAGTGTCGGCGCCGCCACAGGCGCCGCAGAGCTGCGTCATTGCGCCGCATCTCAAAGATGAGATCACCACCGCCTCCGGCAAATATGGCCGTATGTTCAACGGGTTGCCGGTCAACAATTGCGCGCCAGACGCGCTGCTGGCGCTGGGACGCACTGGCGCCCTGCTCGATGCTCAGCGCGATACGCAGCGCGATATGCAGGATGGCGCGGGGGCCCAGGCCATTCCTGCCGCCGCTGGCTGGCCGATCTTTGGCCAGTTCATCGCGCACAACATCACCGCCGATCGCAGCCTGTTACAGGCGCACGCTAACCTCGGCGAGTTGCGCAATTTCCGCTCACCCAGTCTCAACCTCGAATCACTCTACGGCGCAGGACCTAGCGGCAACCCCTACATGTACGATCGCGCCGACGCCGACAAGCTGATTCTCGGCATGACCGAGACGGGCGCGCCACGCGACCTGCCACGCAACAGCCAGGGCACGGCGATCATCGGCGATCCACGCAACGACGTCCACCTCCCCATCTCGCAACTGCATGTCGCCTTCATTGCCTTCCACAACGCCATCGTCGATTGGCTGCGCACGCAAGCTGGATCTTCAGCATCCGTCTTTGCCGAGGCGCAGCGAGTGGCGCGCTGGCACTATCAGTGGATCACCGTTCATGAGTATCTGCCGCTGCTCGTCGGCGCGGACCTCGTGGAGGGTGTCCTCACCAATGGGCGTCGCTTCTACCAGTTTGGCGATCAGCCGTTCATTCCCATTGAGTTCTCCGACGGCGCCTATCGATTCGGGCACAGCCAGATTCGCGCCGAGTATCAGCTCAACGATCATGCGAGCGGGCGCATCTTCCCTGATCTCATGTGTGGCTGCCAGACGACACAGTCGCGTGTCGTGGACTGGCGCTACTTCTTCAATCTCGATCCCGCGCGACAGCCCCAATCCAGCCGGCGCATCGACGCGCGGCTCGTCCACCCGCTGATCCAGCTTCCCACGCCCATCGTTGGGGTCACGGAGATTCCAGAACAGGCGTCGCTGGCGTACCGTGACCTCCAGCGTGGCCGCGCGCTCGACATGCCCTCCGGCGAGGAGATCGCCCGTGCGATGGGCGTGGCGCCGCTTACTGAGGATGAGATCGGCCTCAGCGCGCATGGCTGGCAGGGCGAGACACCGCTGTGGTACTACGTCATGCGCGAGTCGGCGGCGCGGGAGGATGGTGTGCGGCTGGGCGCAGTCGGTGGGCGTATCGTCGCCGAGACGCTCGTCGGCTTGCTCCAGGCCGATTTGACCGCCTATCTCGCGGCTGACCCGATGTGGCGACCTACCCTGCCCGCGGCGACGCAGGGCGGCTTCACCATCGCCGATCTGTTGCGCTTCGCTGGCGTCGCCTGAGAACATCACACTTAGGCGGTAAGCGCGATCAGAAATGTTCGTCTGCGACGCCTGCTATGTGGTAGGTGTCAGCGAATGTGGTACGGGAATTGGACGGCCTTCTTCTCGTGCGACCTCGATCCACTCCTCAATCACGACCTCAGCGTTCGCGACTGCTTCGGCTGGGGTGGCGCCATCCGCCATAGCGCCTGGCAATTCGGGAATCTCGACGATCCAGGCGTTGTCTGGCTCACTCCAGCGCAGGAGCATCTGGTATTTGTACTCTGCATCTGCCATTGGCGTCATACCTCAAGGAATCTGTGTCATGCCGTAGGTGTTCAGGATACCGCGTACCTGTCGAACCTGCTAGGGTTTTGCTTTTCCATTCCGTAGCGGCTGGAGATTGATGATCTCGGCTATACCCTGCCTCGTAAAAATGTGGTGGTCGCCTTTGATACGCTCCGTAAATCCAAGTCTACGCAGAAGAGAGCAGAGTTCGACAAACGCAATGTTGCTGTCGACTCGCCCGCTGAGAACACGCGCCAGGATCTTTTCCGCGTTCGCCACTATGCTGCCCTTTTGGGTATTCTACTCTCAAGAGCCAGAGATCTGGATAAATGGATCGGCATGAACTGTGTAGATGAAACGTTCAGACGGGCTGGAGTGGTGGGTATGGCGGTGGTGGTAGCTCGACGGCGATATCGTCGCCGGGGCGGACGATTCCACTGGCGAGGACGATGGCCATCACACCGGCCTTGCGGATCAGCGCGCCGTTCGCGCCGCGATCGAGGACCGCCGCCATCAAGCCGCGCTGGATGGTCTCAAGCTGCTTGCAAGGATTGCGTAGGCCCGTGATCTCGATCACCGCCTCGCCTCCCAGCCGCAGTCGAGCGCCAGTTGGCAGGCTAAGCAAGTCAATCCCTCGCGTGGTGATGTTCTCGCCCATCTGCCCGGCGGTGACGGTGAAGCCCCGTTCGCGCAGCTCCTCATGTAGCTCAGCATGAATGAGATGGACCTGACGTAGATTGGGCTGGCTCGGATCGCGCGCCACCCGCGAGCGATGCTGAACGGTGACGCCAGCATGCGCATCGTCGGCCACGCCCAGCCCCGCGAGCAACTGAATAGCGAGTTGACCGCTCTTGCTCAGCGAATGGGTGGCGCTTCGGCTCACCGCGAGAACTGTTCCTGCCATGATCTTTCTGCTCCGGCGCACGCTAACCCTAAGGGAAGATTTATTAGGAGCCGGGATGCGGTGGCGGCGGCGCGAGCAGCCAGTAGAAGGCGCGGTGGCGCGAGGGTTTTGGCGGGGTGTGGCGTTTCGGCGTGGGCGCTGGCTGACCAACGGCGACGAGCTCTGGCACATCGGTGGCGACCGGCGCATCCAGGGTGTCCAGCAGCGCGTTGACGCTCTGCGCCACCCCCTCCACCATCAGATAGCCGGAAGGCTTCACCGCGTCGCCGACCAGATAGAGGCCGGAGAGGCCCGTCTCGGGGATTACGTCCTCGCCCTGGCGCGCGCGGTTGACTGGCCATTCGCCGCGATACTGGCTCATCGTCAGGATGTCGATGCGCGTCCCGAAGGCGTCGCCAAAGAGGTAGCGCAGATCTGCGCGCGCCGCCTCGCGTTCGGCGTTCACGTCGTCGCTGCGCATCAACTGGTGGGTGATGAGCAAGTGTTTGCCGGGCGGAGCGAGACGGCGGTCGCTATTGCTGGGCTGGACGATCCCGGCGATGCGCTGGGTGTCCAGGCAGTACATGATGCCCTTGTGCGGGATGATCGAGTCGTCGCTGAGCAGATGGACCTTCAGTCCGCTGGCAACACGCTTGCCGTCCTGCGCTTCTTCCTTGATGTCCGGCTGTCCGTTCACCCCTGTTAGCCTGGACGTCGCCTCCGGGCCGATGTTGCTGATGACCATCGGCGCGCAGAAGTCTCGCTCGTCGCCGCTCTTGCGGTCGCGTACGCGCACTCCGGTCACCGTCGCGCCGTCGTTCAGCACTTCCAGCGCGTCCTGCTCCAGCCAGATCTCGCCGCCCGCCGCCAGCACACGTCTCTCCAACTCGCCGGTGAGCGCCGCGCAGCCGCCGTCCACGATTCCTGGCGGGCCGTAGCGGAACATATTCTTC
>DATAOM010000124.1:0-10693 GCA_036265775.1 Ktedonobacterales bacterium
CTCAAACTCCTCGGCGGTCATGCCGAAGATGACATCGTCCACAAACGCGCTGTCCACGAAGAACATGCGCCGCAGCCGCCCCTCCTGCTGAAAACCGAGCCGCTCGTGCAGACGCAGAGACGGCTCGTTAAAACTGTATACGTGGGCGTTCACCTTCTGGTAGCGGCGCTCGCGGAAAAAGTGGCGCAGCAGGAGCAGGACCGCCTCGGAGGCGTAGCCCTTGTGGTAGTGTTCGCGGCGCACACCCAGTCCATATCCGAATGTACCCTGGCGTGGATTGCACTCGTGCGTGCTGATCGAGCCGACGATCTCACCCTCCAGATTCTCGATCACGAAGAAATACTGATCGCGCTCCGCTGGACGCGTCGCGGTCGCCGTCGCCCACTCTCGCACCGCCGCCTTGGATTGTGGGAATTGCGTGAGGTACATGCCTCGCGCCGCCTCACTATCCTGGTTCCAGGCGTAGAATGTCTCCCAGTCCTCCGGCTCGATAGCGCGCAGCCGCACACGCTTGCCACTAAATGCGCTGTCAGGCATTTAGATCAACTCACCTTCGTCTTTTATGGATTGCTTGGTCGCCTCTCGATGGTGTCTCTGGTCATGGTACACTAGTGTTGAGTCGCGTCTGCTATCAACAAGGACCATCACGATGAATGCAGAACAAACCTCTGATGACCAGGCGCTAGAGCGGTTGCTGGACGAACTCGCGCGTTCCGCTGTCGCCGAGATACAGGCATTAGAGCGAAGAACAGCGACGAAAGATAAACAGGACTCAATAGGTGAGGATGCATCAGAGGAAGAGGACGAGGAGCGCTATTTCAGGACTGTAGCTCGTCCGCTGGGAGAAGCTGCGCTATCTGCGCAACTACTTGGTTCAACGCTGATCAGCGAAGATCGCGGCGAATAAAACAGTGGCAGCCTATTTCTTCGATAGCAGCGCGCTCTATAAGCGCGATGTGTATGAGCCTGGTAGTGGATGGGTACGAGCGCGATGTAACAAGCGTAACGGCGACAATGTCATCATCATTTCTCAGGTTGCGCGTGTCGAAATAGTCGCTGCGCTCTACCGCGTGGGGCGGCTGACTGGGCAGCAAACCGCGCTCATAGATGCGGCTGTGGCTGAATTTGAGCGACATCTAGCGAGAAGCAACCCCTCACGGAAGCGAACAGACAGACCATATCGCATCATCCCTATGACAGTGAGCGTTGTAGAGATGGCTTCAGCGCTCTGTCGTAAGTACCGTGACGTGGCGCCCCATCCGTTGCGCGCCCTTGATGCCTTACAACTCGCCAGTGCGCTTGTTTCTCGTCATTTGTTGGTAGATCCATCGCAGTCGGAAGTTGAGCCTACCACGTTTGTCACTGCCGATACGCGATTATTGGCCGTTGCGGCGCTTGAGGGATTTCTAACCGAAAATCCATCTCTCTACGCCTAAAATATTCATGCCTTACGTCGCTGGACGACAACTCCATATGTCACGCACTGACCTCAAAAGGCGCATGCAATCTATGCGGTATCAGCTAGAAATAGGGCGCGGGGGTGACACAGACACCCCAGAGCGTCACGCCATGGGGGCTGGCGGGATCGACATTGCGCCCCTGCACGAACCAGCGCGTGTAGTCCGCCGTCGCCGCATTCAACTCCCAGGCGATCTTGCCGTTGGCGCTGTCGTCGTTGACGCTGTAGCCTCCACCTAGCAGCCACTGGCCGCTGCTCCTACAGCCAATGGACTGCTGTCCTGAGTCGTTCTGGTTGAAGATGTTGAACTGGAGCTTGGACTCCGGCGCAATGGCGAGGTTGCGTGTGGCGCAGAGCGCATAGGTCGTCGCCTTCAGCGCGTCTGCGCTGCCCGTCGCCACGACGGTCCAGCCGCCAAGATCAGTGACCGGCGCGGTAGTCGAAGTCACACCAACCGGCGCGGAGAGCGAGAAGCCGCCGCCCGTCACGACGCTCCCGGTGGGGCAATTCGTCGTGGCGGTCTGTGAGGCGCCTTTAGCGACATCCGCGGTCGCCGTGACGATCTTCGTCGCCAGCGGGTAGTTTGCCTTGAGGCAGCCGGCATAGGTTTGCAGCGTGTAGGACGCCGAGCCAGCCGCTTTAACCGCCACAGTCCACGTGTTGGGACCGGAGGGATAGTTGGCGTAGGGTGAGTAGCCGTGGTCGGCGCTGATGATGTAATAGCCGCCGCTGACCATCTGCTCGCCCGCGCGACAGGACGCCGAGACCGAGAGCGTGCCAAAAGCCGCGTAGGTGGTGCGTGTGTCGGATCGTATCGCGAGGCTGGCCGAGGGCTGCGGCGCGGCGGCGAATCGCAGCGTGAACCCGACGGCTCCGGTCGCGGCGCTCATGCTCTCAATGGAGACGTAGCGCACGTCGCCTGCGGCGGCCTTGCGCCAGCAGTAGGGATCGCCGCAGGCGGAGGCCGAGTCCTCGTTGTAGGGATAGGTCTTGCTGGCCTGCCATCCCTTTGCGGGCAGGTCGGACAGGAAGGCGCGCAGCACGCTGTCTGTAGTGGCGCCATTCGTGCAGATACGCATCTTCACAAAGCCGTAGAGGTTGGCGGTGGAACCAGCCTGGTAGGCGACCGACTGCGCTGGATAGGGGACGTCGGCGAAGCCTAGCCCGCCAGCACTGGCGGCGCCGGCGGAGCGGAACTCACTGGTCGCTGCGCAGTTGGCGGCGCTTGCGGAGATCGGCGGGGAATCGGCGAATCCGCCTTTGTTCGCGGCGACGGCGGCGGGCGTCGGCGTCGCGGTGGGCAGAGGCGTTGGCTGAGACGAGGCCGAGGAGCTACAGGCGCTGAGGAGCAGAATCGAGAGCAGCGCGAGCGCGACGAGGACGTGTGGAAGAGGCGAAAGATATTGCGGACTTTGCCATGCTGAGCGCCGTCGCATGCGCGCACATCCTCCACCAGTTCAGTCGTCCTAATCGAACCCCTCTGCAAGGGCCGCCGTTGGCGCATGCTACCTGATGTGGAGATGGATGTCCAGCCGCATAGGAGAGAGTGGATAGCCTGAAGAGTCGCTCTGCTCACTCGATGGCAAGCGCGCGGCGCATCGCGTCGAGTGGGGCAGGCCGGCCGGTCCAGAGGGTAAAGGCGAGCGCGCCCTGGTAGAGCAGCATGGGCAGACCTCCCTCGGCGCGCAGCCCACGGGCGCGCGCAGCGCGGACGAGCGCAGTCACCGGCGGAGAATAAATCAAGTCGAGGACGGCGGCGTCAGGCGCTAGCGCAGCAAGCAGATCGAGCGGGAGCGGGCTGACGTCAGCATCACCCACACCAACTGGCGTCGCGTTGATGAGGATCTGGCTCTCCTGGAGCGTGACAGCCAGTGTCGAACTGTCGTCCAGCGCTATGACGTGGTCGCGCCAGCGTTCTGGAACCGGCAGGCGCATCGCCAGTTTCGCCAGCGCCTCCCGTGCGGTTTCTACACGCCGTGCCACCAGCCACGGCTCCACGCCTCGAATGAACGCGACCCCAAGCGCCGCCTGCGCCGCGCCGCCTGCGCCGAGGATCAGCATGCGCCGCGCATCTGACCAGGCGCCAAGCTCGTCCAGCGTCCGTTCGAGCGCGGGAGCGTCGGTGCTGTGGCCGGTCAGGCGCACACCCTGCTCCGTCTCCTCGCAGGTGATCGTGTTGACTGCTCCGGCGATGCGGCGCGCGCTCTCGTCCAGATCATCCAGCAGCGGCGCGACGGACTCCTTCCACGGAATCGTGACGTTGGCGCCGAGCATGTCGGGCTGGCGCAGCGCAGCCACCCGCCCAGCCAGCGCCGCCGCGTCTGGAGTGTCCCATAGCTCGTAGCGCGCGCGAAGACCGAGCGCGTCGAACGCGGCCTGCTGCATGGAGGGAGAGCGCGAATGAGCGATGGGATGGCCGATCAGCCCAAGACGCCTGATGCCTGAATGCGGTGTCTCAGCTTCCGACGTATCCTCACGTGATGGTGGCATGGACGCACTCTATCACGCGAGTCCATCTCACGCGCTCTCGTACGCGAAAGACCTTAGCGCCTCAATAGAGCCAATGATCCTTTAGCCAGCGCTCTTGACATTTTTACCCTTCTCTGGCACAATGTTTTAGGATGCTAAAAATAACTGAGGGGGCTTGACCATGACCGAGCAGGACGAGCGTCTGATCACGCAGGGAGCGATACATCAGCTCTCACGTCGCGCGGTGGACTGCCTGAAACATATCTACAAGCTGCGCGAGCGTGGCGAGCGTGTCACGACATCGGGCATGCGCGAGCGGCTGCAGACCCTTGAGCCGAAAGGCCAATTGAGCGACGCCAGCGTGACGCAACTCTTCAAGTCGCTGGCCGAGCAGGGCTACATCACCCACACGCCCTATCGCGGCGTTGAGTTGACGGCGCAGGGCGAAGAGGTCGCCGCCGAGTTGACCCGCCACCACCGCCTGCTCGAACTCTACCTCGTCGAGCAGCTTGGCTTTAGCTGGGATCAGGTGGACGCCGAGGCGGAGCGGCTGGAGCACGCGATCTCTGAGGAGTTCGAGGATCGCGTTGATGCGCTGCTCGGCCATCCCACGGCCGATCCACACGGCGATCCCATCCCCAGCAAGAGCGGAGCGGTCGTTATCCCGCCGATGCAGCCGCTCACCGCGCTGCCAGTTGGCGCCGAAGGAATCGTGCGCCGCGTCAGCGACGACGACGCCGCGCTGCTGCGCTATCTGACCTCGCTCGCGCTCATTCCTGGCGCGCGGGTGCGGGTGGTCGAGCGCGCTCCCTTCGGCGGGCCGCTCACGCTGGAGGCGTCGGGCGCAGGCGAGCCGCAACGCCACAGCATCGGGCAGGAGCTGGCCCAGGCGATCCAGGTCGAGGCGGTCTAGCAAGGATGGCGTAAGCCGCGATCCGACGGCCTTGGCGGCATGTCCCGCCATCATTCTTCATTGTGTGTTGAGTTGAGCGATGTAGATAGAAAGTACTCGTATGGATGTCATCGACAAGTCAGGCGGGCCGAAGCCTGGAAGCTGGATTGGCCGGGCGCTGACACGCAGCAGCGCCTTTACTGTTGAGCAGGCGTATCAGTCGCTCGGCCATGCAGGACAAATCGGACAGATGCGGCGCTTCTCGCTGCGGCGCGCGCTGCCCTTCCTGGGGCCAGCGTTCATCGCGGCGGTCGCCTACATCGACCCCGGCAACTTCGCTACCAACATCTCGGCGGGCGCACAATATGGATACCTGCTGCTCTGGGTCATCCTCGCCAGCAACCTGATGGCCGTGCTCATCCAAACGCTCTCGGCCAAGCTTGGCATCGCTACCGGACGCAACCTGCCGCAGCTCTGCCGCGAATATCTGCCCAAGCGAGTCAGCGTGGGCCTATGGGTCGTCGCGGAGATCGGCGCGATGGCGACCGACCTCGCCGAGTTCCTTGGCGCCGCTGTCGGTCTCAATCTGCTTTTCCATATGCCACTGCTGTTGGCGGGCCTGATCACCGGCGCGGCGACCTTCGCCATCCTGGCGTTGCAGCGCTTCGGCTTCCGCCCGCTGGAGATCATTATCGCTATCCTCGTGAGCGTCATCGCGGTCAGCTACTTGCTGGAGACGATCCTGGCGCGGCCGGACTGGGGGCAGGTCGCCTTCCACGCCGTCACGCCGCAGTTCGCCGGCGCCAGTAGCCTTTTGCTCGCGGTCGGCATCCTGGGCGCGACGGTGATGCCCCATGTTATCTACCTGCATTCCGCGCTCACCAGCGACCGCGTGCCACAGCGCAGCCGCGCCGACGCGCACGGCGTTTTCAAGTTTGAGCGCTTCGACATCTGGATCGCGATGGGGCTGGCCGGCCTGGTCAACGGCGCGATGCTCTTCATGGCGGCGGCGGTCTTCTATGGCAGCGGTCATACCGAGGTCGGCTCACTTGAGACGGCCTACCAGACCCTGACGCCGCTGTTGGGCAACGCCGCCTCGACGATCTTTGGCATCGCGCTACTGACCTCAGGCCTCTCGTCCTCGGCGGTGGGGACGCTCGCCGGGCAGGTCATCATGGATGGCTTCCTCGGCTGGAAGATACCGATCTGGCTGCGGCGGCTGATTACGATGCTGCCCGCGCTGATCGTGATCGCCATCGGTCTGGACCCGACCTATACGCTGGTGCTGAGCCAGGTGGCGTTGAGCTTCGTGCTGCCCTTCGCGATCATTCCGCTGATGTACTTCACGACGCGGCGCAGCGTAATGGGCGATATGGTCAACCGCCGCTGGACGACCATCCTGGGCTGGATCGTGACCACCATCATCATCTCGCTCAATCTCTTCCTGCTCTACCAGACGTTCCTGGGTGGATGAGCGAACCGCACCCCCCTTCCCTCGCAGAGGTGGGGGGGAGGTCCCGACTCCTATAGCGTCAATCTCCGTCACTTTTCAATCTCCGTCACTTTCGCAGGGTGAAGGAGACTAGGGAGATTGAAAACGTGAAGGAGATGAGACGGGGAGAAATGACGGCAACCGCTAGGAAGACGCCACGGGGCGCCCTCACCACGCGCCTGCGCGCCTTGCCGGGGGCAGGCATGTGATACCCAGTTGCGCCAAACTGTTGTAAATCGAGGCGCCTCCTAGATCGTCCATGGAGAGGAGACGCACTGGCCACCGTTCTGCGTGGGGGTGCGCGCCTTGGTCCCAATGGCATGATGCGACGCAGTAGCAGACAGAATCTGGAGGGAGCTCTGGAGGATGAGGGCACGCCTCATCATGTCACGCTCCTCCCGCCTCATTGGCGCTGAGGGTAGATATGCGGGTAGAGATGCGTGTTCGCCGCGGCCATAAGCCGCATGAACGCCCTTGGGGAGGAGCGCGCCTCATGCGTAATGCTCCAGATGCTCAGAACGACCCGGAGGAACTGACGCCCGCAGCGCAAACGCCTACCCGCCCACTTTTGCTGCAGCGAGGACCGTCCAGGCCATGGGGAGTCCGGTTGCTGGTCACGCTCCCGCTGCTGACGCTCTTCTGGGCGTCATCCTGTGCGCCCACCAGTGATGCGCCGACCTCACCCACTGTCACAGTGGCGCCAGCGACCACAGCGCCAGCGCCGCGCGCGCAGACGCAGGCCGGCGGACTGGACGCCACCCTGCAGGTACTGATCGCAGGGCCGTTCTTCTTGCGTGAACTGTTGCCGGTAGATGTCTCCTTGACGAACCAGACCCAACAGGCGGTTCTACTCTTTGAACAACACACCACCGCAGACCTGTGTCACGACTCGGCGCTGATGGCGCGCCTCTCCGCGGGGAGCGACCCCTCCGTTGTCTTTCCGCCCATCCCCATCGGGTTCGACTGCGATAACGTACTGCGAACGACCCAGGTGCAGCCCGGCGAGACGCTCACTATTCACCAATATGTGCCCGTGACCAGGAGCGGCGCCGTCACCCTGAGCATGCAAAGCGCGAGACTCTGTACCCCGGCTACTCCACCATGTCGATCCGCTACTCCAGCGCCGTATCTTCCCCTGGATGGCCACTGGCCCACCGTGCAGCTCCAGGTCCAGCCACAGGTTCCTCAGGATCGCGCCATCACCCTGCACGAGCAACCGGGCCGCATCCTCATCGACGCGCCAGCCGGTGCACAGGGGCAGCTGCTCGCCATGCAAAAGCGTCGATTGTGGGCTTACCGGAGTAGTGAACGGCGCCCGATGGACGCCGCTGGCGACCAACGTGTTGGAGGAGCCGGCATGTCCCAGCGCATCTCCCAACTGGACATACATCCTCAGCGCGCCTGGTTATGCCATTGTCTCCGGCCGCCAGCCAGCGTGATGCCCTGAAGGGGAAGGCGCCCTGCTCGCCCGATGAAGCGCTGAGAGCAGCGGGCGTCTGCTGCTCCCAAATCTCCCAAATCTCCGTCACGCTCAGAAAGTGACGGAGATTGAAACTGGTGGGGGAGATAGGACAGCGAGAGGCTGGGGAGGGCAAGTGGAGGGCGTCGCACAAACGCCCAATTCATGCTATCTCCGTCAATCTCCCCAATCTCCCTCATCCTCAAATAATGACGGAGATTGGAAAGTGGCGGAGATTGAAGGAGATTGGAGGGGGTCGTGTGTCCGCGCAGGCGGTCCTCGTGGCGGGGCGCCCACTGGCGGAGGTCCACCCGTCAGTGGGTCGGGCGCGACAGGTCTCGCCCCTACAGAGCGACCCAGACGCCCAATGCGTCCCCTTCCCTTGAGGGAAGGAGGTCATGTGAGAGGTCCGGCGCCTACTACGCCAATGCGCTACAATAGTTTCTGGCGTCATCTCACATGCGATTCGCCTACCGCCCGTCCTCACGACCCTCCAGAGAACTTCCTCTATGTTCTTACCCCTTTCCTCCGACGCGACGCCCTGGTTTACCTGGAACCTCGATCCCATTCTCTGGCTGGGAATCATTGGGTTCGTCGCGGCCTATTTCTACGCTATTGGCCCGTTGCGCAGGCGCTACCAGTTGGGGCCACCCGTCGCGTCGCGCCAGATCGCCTATTTCTTGCTGGGGACGTTGACGCTGGCAGTTGCGCTCGTCTCGCCGCTAGATTTCATCGCAGACCGTTATCTCTTTACCGCGCACATGATCCAGCACATGCTGCTGGTGGTCGTCGCGCCGCCACTCTGGCTGCTGGGAACGCCTGGCTGGCTGCTCGCGCCGCTCTTCCGCCGCGAGCCAGTGCGCCAGATCACGCGCGTCATCACGAATCCTATCGTCGCGTTTTTGCTGCTCAACGCGAGCCTCTACATCTGGCACCTCCCGCCGCTGTATGACGCCGCGCTGACGAATGAGGCGCTGCACATCGTCGAGCACCTGATGTATATCTCGCTCGGCGTGCTGTTCTGGTGGGTCGTGCTCAGCCCAGTCGAGGAGGCGCCGCGCATCTCGCGTGGCGTCGCCATCATCTATCTCTTCCTCGCCTGCCAGCCGATGGTGCTGCTGGGAGCGCTACTCACCTTCGCGCCCGCGCCAGTGTATCTGCCCTATGTCGCCGCGCCGCGCATCACGCCGCTTAGCCCGCTGACCGATCAGCAGCTTGGTGGGCTTATTATGTGGCTGCCGACGAATATTCCCTATCTCCTCGCGCTCAGCGTCTTCTTCTTCAAATGGGTGGCCGAGCAGGACCGCGCCGAACGGCTAGCGGCAGGCGAAGAAGTGGATGAGGAAGAGGTGGATGAGATTGAAGGGCTCGATGCGCCAGTCATCCCTGGAGCGACTTCCGAGAGCGGACGCGCGTAGAACAGATGAGAACGCGGCGCCAGGCTGACGCGTTTATGAGAACGTCCTCATGTGAGCGTAGTAAAATGCGCAAGACTACTAAGCGCTCTCCAGCCCGGTCAGACGAACTGGACATGCTCTTTCGATAGCGCCGATCATGCTCATCCGGCGAACCTTTAGAACAGGATATGCGAGATGGCCAAACAGGTTCCGCAGAGCGGCGGACGCAGCGCCGCCTCCAAGAGCAATGCCACGAGCAACGCCACCACGACGCAACGTACTAGCGCCAACGCTGGCCCCGCGAAGACTCCTCAAGCGAAAATGCCTCAGACGAAAGGCGCATCGTCGCAGCTTTCGCGTGGCGCGGCGCGGCGGCGCTCGGCGAAACAACCGTGGTGGCGGCAGAATATGCCTATCATCATTACTCTGGTGTCCGTAGTGCTCATCGTCGGCGTCTTCGTATTGATCGCCCGGCAGACTACCTCCTCGGGAGGCGGCGGCATCGGCGATCCCGTCCCGACCGACGTGCTGAACGCCGTGACGAAGCCTGATCCCGCCATCTTCGCCAAGGTCGGAACTGGCGGCCTGAACAGTCCCATGATTCATGTCGCTGGCGACCCACTCAAGGGCGCGAACGGTAAGCCAGAAATCTTCTATTTCGGCGCCGAATACTGCCCCTACTGCGCCGCCGAGCGCTGGAGCCTTATCATGGCGATGAGCCGCTTTGGCGAGTACAAAGACCTGCGGCTGATGAAGTCAGGCTCTGCGCCAGAAGCCTTCCCGGAGACCAACACCTTCACCTTCCAGCACAGCACCTATACCAGCCAGTATGTGGACTGGGCGAGCGTCGAGACCGCCGACCGCAATGGGCAGACTTTGCAGACGCCAACCTCTGACCAACTGGCGCTCGTCAACAAGTACGACGCGCCGCCCTACACGGACCAAACGGGGTCCATCCCCTTCGTCTCCTACGGGACCCAGTACATCACGATTGGCGCGGGCTTCCAGAACAGCTCGATTCAGGACCTCACCTGGCAGGAGATCGCCTCGAAGTTGAGCAACCCCGACGATCCGGTGACGAAGAACATCGTCGGCAACGCCAACTACCTCACCGCCGCTATCTGCCAGTCGACGAACAACGAGCCAGCCTCGGTCTGCCAGGCCGCGCCAATTCCGGACATCCAGAAGCAGATCAATAAATAGTGCGATGAGAAGGATGAGCGTATGAGCGTCGCAGACGATACCGCCACGAATTCTTCCGGCGCGCTCGACCGCGTGGTCGCGTGGTACCGCCGACGTCTGGGCTGGCTGTTCCGCCGCGCGCCACTTGCCGCCGCCGTCATCGCGCTAGCGCTGGTCGGTTTGGGGATCTCGATCTACCTTACCGTCGACCATTACCAGCATGTGGAGCCGGTCTGCATCGTCGGCAGCGTGTTCGACTGCGTCAAGGTCACTTCCAGCGCTTACTCAGTGCTGCCTGGCACGTCCATCCCGATCACGATTCCCGGCATGCTCTGGTTCATCG
>DATAOM010000125.1:0-3300 GCA_036265775.1 Ktedonobacterales bacterium
GACCGGCCCACGAGCGGACGCATCGTCTTCTCTGGCCACGAGATGCGCAAGATGAGCGAGAATAAGCTCGCTCGCTGGCGCGGCCAGCATGTCGGCGTCGTCTTCCAGTTCTTCCAGCTTTTGCCCACACTGACTGCGCAGGAGAATATCCTGCTCGCGCTCGAACTCGGCGGCGTCATTCCACGCAAGGAGTGGCGGACGCGCGCCGATGAGACGTTGCGTCTGGTCGGGCTGAGCGAGTACGCGAAGCGGCTTCCCAGCGCGCTCTCCGGCGGACAGCAACAGCGCGTCGCCATCGCCCGCGCGCTCGCCAACGATCCGCCCGTCCTGGTGGCCGACGAGCCGACCGGCAACCTCGACTCGAAGACGGCGGCGCAGATCTTTGCGCTCCTCGAAGAGCTGACCCAGCGCGGCAAGACCGTCATCTACGTCACGCACGATCCGCGTCTGGCCGAGCGCGCCACCTCTCGCGTCGAACTGCTGGATGGGCGCATCGTCAACCGTCTCAACGCGGGCGAGTAGTGCAGCTAGCCCTGCGCCAAACCACCTCATCAACGATAGATTGCGAGTTCGAGCATGCGCGCCCTGACCAGAAAATCCATTGCCGACGTGACGCGACGCAAGCTGCGCGCCGGCCTGACCATCCTCGGCATCGCCATTGGCGTGATGGGTCTCGCCGCCATCGGGGTCGCCTCCGACCAGCTTTCGGCGAGCTTCAAATACAGCGCCGACGCCTCTGGGGCAGCGGACATCACCTTCTATACCACCCCTGCGGATACCGCGCTGGTCCCGACGCTGGCCGCGCAGCCACACGTCACCGCCGTCGAGGCGCGTGTCTATCAGCCAACACGCTGGGCCGTCCCCTCGGGCCACTATCCCTTCAACGTGGTGGGCGTCCAGGACTTCAATGCGCTCCGTTTCGACAAGTTTCAGGTGATCGAGGGACGACTGCCCGCAACAGGCGAGATATTACTTGATTCCGGCGATCGCGCTGCCAAGCCGGTCAAGGTCGGCGACACGGTCAACCTGGAGATTCGCGGCCAGACGCAATCGCTCACCGTCTCTGGCTTCGCCCGTACGCGCGGTCTGCCCAATGCCTCGATCGTCGGCTTTGCGACAGGCTACATGTCACAGCCGGACGCGGAGGCGCTCTTTCGGTCGCCGGGCGTCAACGAGTTCGCATTAAGCGTGGACGATCCGGCGCAGGCGCACGCTGTCGCCCAGCAATTGGCCTCGTACCTTGAGACACAGCATGTCTCCGTGCTTGAGACGACGGTGGGCCACGACGACCACGGCATCTCGACTATCACGGATGGCTTGTTCGGCCTGATGCGCGCGCTCTCCGTTGTCGCGCTGCTACTGAGTGTCTTCCTGCTGCTGAGCACGATCACAACGCTCATCAACGAGCAGGTTCCCATCATCGGCGTGATGAAGACGATTGGCGCGCAAGGCGGGCAGGTCATGCGCAGCTACCTGCTCTCCGTCGCCATCTACGGCGTGATCGGCACGGCGCTCGGCCTCGCGCTCGGCCTCCTCGGCGGCTATGCGCTTGTGCGCTTCATGGGCGACCTCTTCGTCATCGACATCGGCCCGCTGAACGTCAATCCAACGCTGCTGCTGATCGCCGCCCTGGTGGGTATCGGCGCGCCTGTGCTTGCGGCGACGCTTCCAGTCTACTTCGGCTCGCGTATCACCGTGCGCCAGGCGCTGTCCGGCTACGGTCTGGAGAACGGCGCCGGCCAGCGGCGCTCCATCGGACGCGTCTTCGGCTTCATTCCGCAGACGGTCCAGTTGGGTATGCGCGGCCTGTTCCGCAAGCGCACCCGCGTCGCGCTGACCCTACTGGCGCTGGCGATCTCCGGCGCAGCCTTTCTCGCGGTGCAGACGACGGCCTACTCCTTCAACACCTTCCTTGGCGAGGTACTCAGCCAGTACGATGCAGACGTTTTCGTCGGCCTCGCGCGGCCAGCCTCGCTCGATCGGGTCGAGGGGACATTAAGCGGAGTGCAGGGCATCGGGCGCATGGAGCGCCTCTCGCAGGCGGGAATCCAGACGAAATGGGGTCAGGGCACACTCACTGGCGTCGAGACAGACCCGCAGCTCTACCACAAACAGGTGGTGAGCGGGCGCTGGTTCACAGATGGCGAGCAGAACGTCGCACTGGTCAACGATAACGCGGCGAAGAAGTATGGGATCAAGGTTGGCGGCACGATCAGCTTTCACGACGACCTGCACAGCGCCACCTGGACGGTCATCGGCATCGCACACGATGGCAACAACGCCGCGGGCTTTGGTGTACTACTCGCGCCGGCCAGCCAGGTGAACGCCTTCCTGCGTCTGCCAGCCGACTACGCCTCAGGACTGATGGTGAAGTCCACGAGCGCTCGGCAGACCGATATCGACGCGCTGGCGACGCGCATTGACGATACCCTGAGCAGCAACGGATACGGAGCGGTGATCACCACGGCGAAGCAAGAGGTTGATCGTAACCAGTCGCAGTTTCTGATCATCTATGTCCTGCTCTACGTTGTCGCGGGGATCATCGCGCTAGTCGGAGCGATCGGCCTCTTCAACACGCTGGCGATGTCGGTGCTGGAGCGGCGGCGCGAGATCGGCATTCTGCGGGCGATGGGCGCGACGGGCCGCAAGGTGGCGCAGGTCTTCTGGACCGAGGGCGTTACGCTAGGAGTGATTTCCTGGGCTATCGCCATCGCGCTGGGCATCCCAATCGCATACGGCTTCGTGCAGTTAATCGGCAGCCTGCTGGCAAACGTGCCGTTTGCCTTCGATCCAATGAGCCTGGTCTGGATGCTGGTCTTCATCGTGGCGGTCGCCAGCGTCGCCAGTCTTGGTCCGGTGTGGGGCGCGGCGCGTGTCCGCATCGCCCAGACGTTGCGCTACGAGTAGGCTTGGAACAGAGCCATCGAACGAGGCGTGGAATCTCTTATGCGCCTCGTTCACCTATCTCGTTCGGCGCTCTGTCAGTTGGCAGGTGTCCAGCGCGCTAGCAGAGAATCGCGCGAGAGTGTCACGAGCGCCTGGAGCCCTTGTCCCTGCGACGTTCTTCCAATGGACGCCCTCGCTCTGGCGACGGCGTTCCCCCCAGCGCGATGAGGCGCGCTTTATAGGCTGGGCCAACAGCAACACGTATAATACTTGAATTAGCGGCACACGCAACTAGTATTTCCGCACCGAGGTACATGCTACAGGGCACTATGCCTACGTCAACAATGTCGGGTAGGCGAAAGGAGCGTGTATGGCGACGCGCGTGCTGTTGGTCTTGGCGGGGGTCGTGGCTTT
>DATAOM010000126.1:0-12056 GCA_036265775.1 Ktedonobacterales bacterium
TTGCACAGGCTGGAGAGCATCGTCATGGAGCGGATAAGAGGATGGCTGCGCGGCATGCGCTATGAACTAGCGCGCGTCCCGTTGCGCTGGCGGCTCGCGCTCGTCTCGATCGGCCTCTTCGCGGTACTGCTCAGCGCCTTCGCCGGACTCATCACCGTCGTCCAGGAGCGCGCGCTGCTCGCGAACCAGGCGACGAGCCTGCGCGATGATGCGCTGCTGACGATCAACGCCGACCCGCGTCTTGGGCTGAGCGCCGTGGACGAACACCAGACGCCGCCCCCAGCA
Source organism: Ktedonobacterales bacterium (assembly GCA_036265775.1). GTDB lineage: Bacteria > Chloroflexota > Ktedonobacteria > Ktedonobacterales > JADMIN01 > DASWAC01. The sequence goes on from DATAOM010000126.1 coordinate 286, forward strand.
GGCGTTATCTCGCTCGCGGCGATCGAGCGGTCCCGCTTTGTGATCGTCCGGCTGAACAGCGTCACTGAGCGCGCGGCGCTGCTCGCGCCCTCTGGCGTGGCGATCTACACGGCTGAAAGCGTTTTTCCTGGCGGGGTCCCGACGCAGAACGTGCCGGTGAGCCTGGTGCCTGGCTCCGTGATCGTCCCAGACGCGGGGCTGGCGCAAGCGCTCTCTACGCCATCCGCCGACAATCCCTACACGATCATCACCGATCAGGCCGGACGCCGCCAGATCGTGGTTCTCATCCCTCTTGTGGAAAACGGGAGCACTGTCGCCGTCCTCCAGGTGAGTAGCCGCATCGGCGCGATCGAGCGGAGCGTGACGGCGACGCGCATCGCCCTCGCGGTGGGCATCGGGCTGGCGCTGCTGCTCGCTGTGCTGCTCACTATCGCGCTCATCCGCGCGGCGCTCCATCCGCTCGTCGAGATGGAGCGGGCCAGCCAGCGCATCGCGCAGGGCGCGCTCTCGCTCCGCTTGGAGGAGCCGCCAACTCACGACGAGATCGGCAGGCTCGCGCGCTCGTTCAACAGCATGGTCGCGCAGTTGGAGCAGGCGTTCAATCAGCAGAAACAGTTCGTCGCCGACGTCTCGCATGAGCTGCGCACGCCACTGACGGCGCTGGGCGGCGGGCTGGAAATGCTACTACTGGGCGCTGACCGTGGCGATCCGGAGGCCTCGCGTCGCCTCGTGCGCGGGATGTACGCCGAGGTCGAGCGCATGAACCGGCTGACGCAGGACCTGCTCACACTGACGCGCCTCGACGAGGGCCGCGCGGAGCTTGCGCTGGAGAATGTGAACCCGCAGTCGCTGCTGGAGACGGTCTGTGAGCAGGCGGAACATCTGGCGCAGGGACAGGAGATTTCCTTCGCCATCGCGCCGGCGACACCCCGGCTCCAGGCAGACGCCGACCGGCTGCGCCAGGTGTTGCTGAATATCCTCGACAATGCGATCAAGCACACACCCGCGACGGGTTCGATCCGCCTGAGCGCTCGTCCGGCCGCTGGCGCAATGGTCGAGATCGAAGCACGCGACACCGGCGCAGGCATCCCCACCGAGGCGCTGCCATACGTCTTTGAACGCTTTTACCGCGCCGATCCGGCGCGCGCACGCGCCTCGCAACGCAGCGGAGGAACCGGTCTAGGGCTGGCCATCGCCAAGGGGCTGATCGAAGCGCAAGGAGGCTCCATCCGTGTAGCGAGCGAAGTTGGCGTCGGAACGACCGTGATGGTCCGCCTTCCCGCCGCGCCAAACACCACGCCACATCTAGCTCCCCCTGTAACGCCAGAGAAGTTGGCTCCCGTCGCGTCAGATTAAAGGTCTCGCTGGCGGCTGATAGAGCTTTGCCTCCACGCTCTTGACTTCGAGCCGACTCGAAGTTGTAGGCTTGCTCCTGGTGGCGGATATACCTACCCTATGCCCGCAGCAGCATGGACGGCGGCGCCACCAGGCGGATCGCCCACGTTATTCGTGGTCGGCGCCAGTCACACCCGGAACAGAGGCGCATAGCAAAACCTGGGAGATGACCATGCTCGCTGAACATGAACGGACGCTGACCATCCAGCAGGCGTCGAAGCTGACCGGGCTCACTACCCATACGCTGCGCTATTACGAGCGCATCGCGCTGCTTACTCCCGTTGGGCGCGCCGCCAACGGACACCGCCGCTACGACCAGCAGGACGTGGAGCGCATTACCTTCCTCAACTACCTGCGCCTGACAGGAATGCCGCTAGAACAGATGAAAGCGTATACTGCGCTGCTCGATCAGGGCGCTGTAGGTATCCCGCGGCGTGTCGCACTCCTGCAAACGCACCGCGGCGCCGTCGCCAGACGGATGGAGGAAATGCGAAGGATGCTGGCGGTCATCGATTACAAGCTGGCTGCGCTCGCCGAACAAATCAACTAACGAACGTCTCAAAGGAGTGTCCTATGGCCTGGTACGTGTACGTCGCCCACTTTTTCGCGGGCGTCTTTCTGATCAATACCATCCCGCACCTGGTAAACGGGCTGTCTGGGCGCAGATTTCCATCGCCGTTCGCCTCACCTCCGGGAGTGGGCGAATCTTCGGCGGTGGTGAATGCCTTGTGGGGATTCGCGAACCTGGTAATCGGCTATGGCTTATTGGTGGGAGTCGGGCCGTTCGCCTTCGGCCTCTCGCTAGACGCTCTGGTGGCCGGAGTGGGGGCGCTGCTGATGGCGTGGAGGCTGTCCAGTCATTTTGGCGGACTTACCAGCAACCAGAAGCGCTGAATGGCCGTTAGCCACCTCGACGCGGCGCAGTGAATAAGATGATGTCATGATGTGGTCATGACAGGCGCCGCGCTCCTATGTCAGGAGAGATGCTCACAATAATCGGAGCACACCTGATATGAGATACTATATGTTCTGCGCTCCACGATAACTGGCGTTTCCACCGCCGAGCGTATCCGCCGAACTGGGCAGGGGCGCGACGCAAGGGAGCGCATGCCATGACCGAGAACGACGAAACGAGGGGAAAAGATCGGTTTGTTGAAAAGGGGCCGGAGGCGGGTGACCTCAGCGACATGCTGCAGGAGTTGCGCGTGCTCTTGCAGGGCGCGCAGGTGCTGACCGGCTTCCTGATCATCTTACCTTTCTATCAGGGATTCCCGGCGCTCTCACCGGCACAACACGCCGTCTATCTCGCCACATTCAGTTGCACACTCGCCAGCCTGATCATCTTTAGCGCGCCCGCCGCCCAGCACCGGCTCGAATGGCCGTTGCGCGATCGTGCGAAATTCAAAGAGTTTTCGACCCGCATGATCGTCTTCGGCACGATACCGCTCTCGCTCGCGCTCATCCTCGTCGCAGACCTGGTTGTGAGCCAGGTGCTCGGCGATGGCTATGGTATTGCCGCCGCCGCGCTGGCCGCAATCGCCATTGCAGGGCTGTGGTGGCTGTTCCCATACACGAAACGACGCGGAAGCCGAAGGCTGGCGAACGTCTGAACGTCTGGCCGCCAGCGATTCGCTGTCATAGTCACAGTTGAGCCATTCCATTCCAGGCGCAGATCTGGCTGAATAGATTGTCTCCAGTCGGGCAATATGGTATGCTAGGCGACGCCATAAGGTCGACTGAGCGCTAGCTGCGCTTGCCGTTTTCCGCCGCATTGGACGTGGGCGCAAGGACACGAGCGCCTCGGCGCCGCGCCACAGCGAACGATAGGAAAAAGAGTAGAGGCGAGCTTCGTCATGACAGGCTGGTTGCATCGCTTCGGCGGTGAGAAGGATATGGAACGCCGCGCCCACCAGATCAAAGAGATCGTGCGCCTGGGATCGACGCTGCGGGTCGATATGAGCCCACGCGCGATCGTTGATCAGGCCATCACCTCCATCCACTCGACCATCGGCTTCGACGTCGCGGCGCTCAACTTTATCCATAGCGATAGCGATGTCGTCGAGATTGTCGCGACGGCGGGTCTCTCGCCCGTGGAGGAGCAACAACTAGGGGCCCAGCCACCACGAGCGCAGCAACTCAAGGCGATGATGCGGCCAGAGTACCGCATCAGCAATTCGTACTTCATCAGCCACATCTACGCGCCACTCTTCGCGGACGTTCCCGGCCTCGTCGTGCCACCATCATCGCCTGCGCAGTCGGTGAAGTCAGACGCCTGGCATCCCGATGATGTCCTGCTCATTCCATTGATCAGTCCGCGCGATGGGCGCATGTTCGGCATCCTCTCGCTCGACCAACCCGAGGATGGCAAGATTCCGTCGCAGGAAACCATCGAGATCATCGAGATCTTTGCCAACATGGCGGCGAACGCCATCGACATGGCGCGTCTCTTCCAGGATCGCGAGCTGGATCATCGCGTGCAAGATCATGGCTTGCGCCAGTTACTCGATCACCTCCAGTTGGTTCGCCAGGGCGATCTGAGCAGCCGCTCGCAGGCGCAGGGTCCGCTGCTGGGGCCAATCGCCAGTTCGCTGAACGCCGTGCTCACGACCCTGAGCCAGTTGCTGCTGGAGATGCGTGACTCCGGGCAAAACGTGGAGGAGACGGCGACCGAGACGCGCGACGCCGCAACGCATCTGGCGGCGCTCTCCCAGGCTCAGGCGCAGCAGATTCTGGACGTCTCGCAGCAAGTCGATCAAATGGCCAGCAATGTGCAACGTATCGCCGATATCGCCGCCGAAGCGCGTGGCGCGTCGCTGGAGTCGCTGGAGATCGCCACACAGGGGCGCGAGTACGCTGTGCAGGCGACTCAGGGCATGTATCAGGTGCGCGACGTGGTGCTGCAGGCGGCGACGCGCATCAAGCGGCTTGGCGAGCGCAGCCAGGAGATCGGACAGATCGTCCAGCTCGTCTCTGATTTCGCCAACCAGACCAATATGCTGGCGCTCAACGCCTCGATTGAAGCGGCGCGCGCTGGCGAGAATGGCGCTGGGTTCTCGCTGGTAGCGAAGGAGATTCGCAACCTCGCAGCCAATAGCGCGGAGGCGGCGAAGGATATCCATGCGCGCATCACGGCGATGCAGACCGAGACGAATGCGGTCGTCTTCAGCGTCGAGCAGAGCACCGAACAGGTCGTGCTCCAGTCCGAGCGCGCTGCGCAGGCGGGAAGCGCGCTGGATGCCATCGACGCGGTGACGGAGCGCGTGCGGGCGTCGATCCTTGAGATGAGCGAGACCGCGATGACCGAGGCGGAATCAGCGCGGGCCACGGCGCGCGCGATGAGCGACATCGCGCATACCAGCGCAACGACACGCGACCGCATGGAGCAGATGCGTGAGGCGATGGATGGGCTGGTCGCCCGCGCCAGCGCGCTCCTGCGGCGGCTGCGCTTCTTCCGGCTCGGCGCGACCGGCGCGCTACGCGGAACCATCGTCACGACCGGTGGGCCGCAGGTTTCTCCGCAGGCATCTCCGCAGGCATCTCCGCAGGCATCTCCGCAGGTTTCTACTGGCGGACCGGCCCTCTTCTCTGGCTGGCGAACGGGGGGGACCGTTCCCACCGGCGCGCCGACCGTGCAGCCGCTCGGTCCAACACGCCCCTCGAGCATTCCGCCGGCCACTCCACCTCCATGGGATGCGCCTACAACGCCTCCCTCCGCTGGCCCTATGTCGTCGCCCCCCGCCAGCGCCGAATCTGCGCCTGCAGGCGCTCTCTCAGTTGACGCGGAGATCGCGGAATCCGGGCCGGAGTCGCGTAACCGGCAGACGGTTCCCATTCCCATCGTCGAGGGCACGCTCGCGGACGCTGTTGACGCTGGATATGCGCCCGATAGTATGCAAGCGCCGGATAACGGTCAGACGATGCCGCTGAACGCAGAAGATTTGGGACGAAAAACGGCGCCTCCTGATCTGCCTGATCGAGAAGCGCCGCCTGTACCCAACGCTGAGTAGGTCGAGCAAATTGTGATTTCCTGCGCCCCTAGCTCGCTTTCCCGCTCATCGGCGCTAAGCCAGCGAGCTCGGCGTCGGTGACGCCAAGCGCCACAGCCAGCCGGCGGAGCGCATAGGGTTGCGGCTCCTCACGGCATTGCTCGAGGTGCGTGATCGTCTCGCGGCGCAGCCCCGTCACCTCCGCAAGCTGCCCCAGGCTCAACCCACTCCGCTGACGCGCCAGACGCAATCCACGCAATTTCATGCCGCCCCTCCTCATCGAGGTCAAACGCGCTCCAGGCTCCGTTGCCTGCCGCGCTGGCAGGATCGCTGCGCTGATTCTACCACATCGGAAGATGCATCTCGTCTTCATACAGAAAACGAAAGGACCGCCACGAGGACGGCCCTTTGCGGATCTTGTCGAGTCAGAGAAACCTAGCCCTCTGCGCCAGGGAAGTGGCAGGCGGCCAGGTGATTCGGCCTCTTCATCTCCAATGCCGGACGCACCTCGCGGCAGATCGACTGCGCGCGCCAGCAACGCGGGTGGAAGGGGCAACCTGATGGCGGATTCACCGGGCTAGGCACGTCGCCGGTCAAGATGATGCGCTTGCGCGTCTTCTCGATGTCCGGATCGGGAAACGGGCTGGCCGAGAGCAGCGCGATGGTGTAGGGATGCTGCGGCTCGCGGTAGACATCGTCCCCAGAGCCAAGTTCCATAATCTGGCCAAGATACATGACGGCGACGCGGTTGCTGATGTGCTTGATCGCGCTCAGGTTGTGCGCCACAAACATGTAGGTCAGATTGAACTCGCTCTGCAGATCACCCAGCAGGTTGAGCACCTGCGCCTGAATCGAGACGTCCAGCGCCGAGATCGGCTCGTCGGCGACGATGAACCTCGGATTGAGCGCGAGCGCGCGCGCGATGCCGATGCGCTGCCGCTGGCCGCCGCTAAACTCGTGCGGATAGCGGTTCAGGATGTTCGGACTCATGCCAACGACTTGGAGCAGGTAGCGCACACGGTCGTCCACCTCTTTGGGCGTGCCGAACTTGAAGTTCTCCAGCGGCTCCGCGATGACGCGTCCCACGGTGAAACGTGGGTCCAGCGCACTGAAAGGGTCCTGGAAGATCATCTGCATGTTGGCGCGGCGCGCGCGCAACTGATTCGCTGGCAATTTCGTCAGATCGGTGCCTTCAAAATAGACTGAGCCAGCGGTTGGCTTGATGAGCTGCAGCACCGCGCGACCGAGGGTCGACTTGCCGCAGCCGCTCTCGCCCACCAGGCCGAGAATCTCACCACGATTCACCGTCAGGTCTACGCCGTCGACGGCCTTGACGCTGGCGACCGTGCGGCCAACCAGCCCACCGCGAATCGGGAAGTGGACCTTCAGGCCACGAATGTCCATCAGGACGTCATTCTGTTGATTGCCAGGCTGCTGGGGCCGAACTGCTTCGGTGGCCATATACGCCTCCTTCTGGTCTGCAGGATCAGTACGGATAGAAGCAGGCCGCCTTCTGATTCGGCCCGACGTCCATCAATGGAGGCGTCTCCTGGCGGCAGCGCGGCTGCGCCTTGGGACACCGTGGCGCGAAGGCGCAACCCGGCGGCAGATCGATCAGAATGGGCGGGCGCCCGCCAATCGCGTTGAGTTTCGCTCCGCGCTGCTCGTCTGGGCGCGGCACAGCTTTGAGTAGCGCCTGTGTGTATGGATGCGCAGGCATCTTGAAAAGGGTGCGCGTATCTGTCGCCTCGACGATGCGCCCAGCGTACATGACATGCACGCGGTCACAGGTTCCCGCGACGACGCCGAGATCGTGGGTGATGAGCAGCGTCGCGGTATTGAACTCCTTGCCCAGCGCATCGATGAGTTCGAGCACCTGCGCCTGGATGGTCACGTCGAGCGCTGTAGTCGGCTCATCGGCGATGAGCAGTTCAGGATTGCAAGAGAGCGCGATGGCGATCATGACACGCTGGCGCATGCCGCCGCTGAACTCGTGGGGGTAGCTGCCCAGCCGTCGGCGCGCCTCCGGGATGCGCACGCGATCCAACATCTCGACGGCGCGTTCCGTCGCGGCGCGATCGTCCACCTTCAGGTGGGCCTTGATCGTCTCGGTGAGCTGCTGCCCAATCGTGAGCACCGGATTGAGCGAGGTCATGGGATCCTGGAAGATCATGGCGATATTGCCGCCACGAATCTTCCGCAACTGATCCTCGTTCATGTCGAGGACATCGTCACCTTTGAAGATGATCTCGCCGCCAACGATTTTGCCTGGCGGGTCCTCGATCAGCCGCATGACGGAGAGCGAGGTGACGCTCTTCCCGCAGCCGCTCTCACCTACCAGTCCTAACGTCTCTCCAGGCGCGAGGTAGAAAGACACATCCTCAATCGCCTTCACGACGCCAGCGCGTGTGAAGAAATGTGTGCGTAGGTTACGCACATCGAGTAATTTCTCTGCCATTCCTACCTCGATCATCCTCAAACGGACCGATACCCCGCGATGGGGCAGGCGTCCAGCCGCCAGTCTAACAGAAACGCTGAGCCGCGCCTATCCTTCTCTATCCTGCTTGGGAGCCTAGTCCTTGGTACGTGGATCAAACGCGTCGCGTACGCCATCGCCGAAGAAGGCGAAACAGACGACGAGTAACACCAGCACGAGCGACGGGAAGATCACCTCCGATGGATAGGTCGTCAGGTTGACCAACCCATCGTTGATCATCAAACCAAGGCTTGAGCCAGGCGGCTGCACGCCCAGGCCAAGTAGTGAGATGACCGCTTCGGCGGTGATCGTGCCAACCATGTTGAGCGTCGCCGCGGCGATGACGATGCTGAAGAGGTTCGGCACGATATGGCGCAGGATCAACTGCCGGTTCGTTCCACCAACTGTACGCGCCGCCTCCATATACTGTTGCTCTTTGATCTGCAATGCCTGCCCGCGTACGAAGCGGGCCATGACAGGCCAGATGGTGATGCCAATCATGATCGCGACCACTAGCAAACGGCCAATCAGACCAAAGCGTAGTGTGAAGACCGGGCCAAGGGTGGCTGCCGCCATGATGACCAGCAGCAGGCCAGGGAAGGCGAACATGATATCGGTGAAGCGCGCGAGGCCGGTATCAACCCATCCGCCGAAGAAGCCCGCCAGGGTGCCAATTGTGACGCCGAGGAAGATATCGAGCACCTCGACGAAGAGGGCGATCTGAATCGAGATATTGACGCCAGCCATCATACGGGCCAGGATATCTCGACCAATCAGATCAGAGCCAAGCGGGTAGGCTGCGGAGGGCGGGGTGTCAGTCAGCAGCAGCTCCTGATGCGTGTACTGGTGATAGATCTCAGGTCCTACAGGGGTACCACCTAGGCCACCCGAGATTGTCGGACCGATGTGCAAGTAAAAATAGGGGAAGACGTAGCTGAAGACCACGATGAAGAGGATGATCGCAAAGCACACCATCGCGCGCTTGTCGCGCCCGAGACGGCGCAACGACGCCTGAACCGGGGAGAGCGACTGCCCTTCGGTAACCCGCTCAGCCGAGCCTTGCTCGGCCATCAAGTCGAGCTGGCTCTGTGTCGGCTCGGTCGAAGCATCTGGCGTATCGGCCAGCGGGCCGTAGTCCTTCGTCGACTCGTCTATCGCCGGGAACGGCACGCCCGACGTGGCCAGAGCTTCGAGATGAGGCGGAATTTGCCGATCTGGCTCTTGTTCTATTGACATATCCTCTTCCTCCTTCGGCTACGCTGCGCCGCGGGACCTGGATAAACACGCCACGACTGGTGTTTCCGTTTCAGCCGGGCCGCATCGCTGATCCTGTTACAGACCAGCGATCACACCGACTACACTAGACGCTCTTGATGCGCGGATCAACGATACCATAGGCGACATCGGTCACGATGTTCATGATCGCCACCGAGACCGCCAGCAGCATCACCGTCCCCTCCAGCACCGGAAAGTTGTTTTGACCAATCGCCAGCAGCGTGGTGAACCCGATCCCGTTGATGTTGAAGATCCGCTCGGTGATGAATGCGCCGTTGACAATCAGCGCGATGGCGGGGCCAATCGCCGTCACCAGCGGAATCATCGCGTTGCGGAACGTATGTCGCCAGACGACCGCGCGCTGACTCAATCCCTTCGCCTTGGCGGTGCGCACGTAGTCTTGGCGCAGCACCTCCAGTGTACTGGTCCGCGTGATGCGGATCCAGAAGGCGATCTGGACCACCGCGAAGATCAGAATCGGCGCGATCATCTGATCGGGATGGCTCAGGCCGAACTCGGTCGAGGAGAGCGGCAGGTGGGGGATGTCATTGTTGTAGAGGATGATCATCAACACCTGGTAGAATGGAATCAACACGAAGGTGGGCAGCGCGAAGAAGAAGAGCGAAGCGCCCTGGATCGCGGTATCGTAGCGTGAATTCGCACGCAACGCCGCGATCAGCCCTGCTGAGATCCCAACGAGCAGCGCCAGGATGACCGCGCTCAAGCCCAGCAAGATAGAGGCAGGGAGCTGCAGGCTGATGATGCTCCACACGCTACGCCCTCGCTCCAGCCAGGATTCGCCCAAGTCAAAATGCAGCAAGCGATTCAGGAAATTCCAATACTGGACCAAAGCAGGTTGATCCAAACCATAATGATGATACAGGACGGCCGCTTTCTGCGGGGTCCACTTATCGCCCAGAAGGTTATCTACCGCATTCGTGGGGGCAAAGTAAGCGAGCCAGAAGGTGATGAAGCTCGCGCCAAACAGGACAAAGATCAAGCCAGCGACGCGCCGGACCAGGAAGGGTAATCCCAGGCGTATGCCAGTAAAAACCAGGAACGCGATGAGCGCCACGACCAGGATCACCACCGGCAGGTTCGAGAAAAAATCCATGTCTCACCTCGACTGTGTGTTTTCGCCTGCGAGCGGCTCCACGCTCTGCTGGCTCGTGTGAAGGATTCCGTCGGTCCTTACGGTCTACGGTCCAGGATTGAATGGTGTGAACTTCCCCAGAGGGAGGGCCCACACAGAACACACCCAATGTGAGCGCTGGCGTAGTCCTGAGTCTGGCCCCAGTAACTGCGTGAAGGCAATTCACTGGCTCCAGAACAGGTCCCTATTTACCCGACTCTGCAGGTAAATTCTCTCGCGTGTTACAGGGAGTATAACACACGATTAAGCCGGCGCCATCCCGGATGAAGCCTTGCGTCAGCGACGATTGGCTTCGCTCCTCCTCACTTAGACGACATACGTATGTCGCTTTTACAAGGTTGTGTATACAGGATTTCAGGCCCGAAGGGAAGCCCCCTTTTCTGCGCGTGCGGTCGCCCTCATGTTTGCCTTCATGCGGCGTCCATATGTTCGCCGCTACGTCGCGTCCACGCGTCAGAAAGCGCTCATATCGCCAGCGTTGACTGCTGACCTCCTCCGGTTCGCCGTCGCGAAGTTACACCATCTCCGTTTGGCTCACCTGTGGAAGCCAATCAGCCTGCAAGTTCATGGATCTTCACACGACGATCATCGCTCGACGAACGTTCGACCGAGGATAGACCGAGGATAGACCGAGGATAGACCGAGGATAGACTGATGGGGCAGCACACGGTCCAAAGGCTCCGCATACTGCCCCATCCCTGGTCCGGTGAACGGCTAGCTAGGATCGCTAACCTTCACCGGACGATCAGGCTGAAGTGGAGATGAACTACGCCTTGACGTAGGCCGTCTGCCACGTCGGCAGGGCGATCTCAAGGCTGGAGTCCTGGTGCCAACCAGAGATCGTGTTCTTCACCACCTGGGTGTTGAGCGGCTGGCTGTACGCGATGAACGCACCCTGGTCGATCAACAACTGCTCGGCCTGCTGATACTGCTTCAGGCGGGCCGTCTGGTCGGGGTTGACGTCGGCCTGCTTCATCAGCGCGTCGGCCGCCGGCACATTGACGAACGACTGGTTGTACTGCGCGTCCTTGGACCACAGCAGGGTCAGGAAGTCCTGCGGATCCGGGTAGTCAGCGCCCCAGCCGCCCCAGGCGATCTGCAGCCGCGGGTAGGACTTGAGCTCCACCGAGCGGTCCATGCCCTGCAGGGTGATGGGCCAGCCGGGGAAGGCGGTCTGCCACTCCTGCTGCAGCACCTGCGCCAGGAGCAACTGCGTCGAGCTGCCGTTGGCGTACGTGTAGATGATCGGCGTGCACTTGGAGAAGTCACCACTGCACTTGTCAGCGGCATACGCCTTGGCAAGCTCAGAGGCCTTGGCGACATTCGCGACGGTCGTCTTGTCGCCCGTATCGCCAGCGGCGTTCTTCAGGTCCGGGTTGTAGCCGGGCAGCCCATTGATGACCATGTGGATGGTCGGCTGCGCCAGCCCCTTGGAGACGTTCGTCGCGATCGCCTTGCGGTCGATGGCGAGCGAGAAGGCGTTGCG
>DATAOM010000127.1:0-16558 GCA_036265775.1 Ktedonobacterales bacterium
TGAGCGCGACGCTGGATGTATTTCTATGGATCTCGAGATCCGTTCCCAGCCACTCCATGATGAGGACATCACGCCATGGGACTGCGTAGCCGAGGTGAGTTTTGAGGCGAACGATGCCGAGTTGGTCAGCTACACTCCACCTGGCGATGACCTCTATCGCTTCCCTATCCAGAGTGGCTCCTACCGTGTCCGTGTTTATGTCAGCGGTGTCGAGACCGTTAACGCGCTCGGCACGGAGGGCCAGGATCAGTATCGGATCGTGCTGTGGCCTGCGCCTTATCAAGAATCAGCGGTATTGCAGAAGCGGGTACGGCGTAGAGGCGTAGATTTGAGTAATCAGCGGCACTGATTGAATACGAGATCACCCGATCATTCGTCCGATCAGTTCGTGGAGTAATGCACACGGTACTTGCTTACAGCGGCGTAATAGTGAAATCGGTGTAGACGACCTTCAGCCCGGTGTATCCGGTCAGGCCGACGGCGCCTGCGGCGAACTCGTTGTCGTCGGCCTGCGCCACCTGCTCGCCGTTGATTGCAAAGGTGAAGTGGCTACCGTTCATCTTTACCTGGAGCGTGTTCTTCGCGCCCGCGCCGGTCTTGATGGCGATGCTCACGCCCTGCTGCAAGATCGTCCCGCGCTTGTAGATGGCCCAATCGCCATTGCCGTCAATCTCAAAGGTGTAAAAAGCGCCATGATCGGCGCGGCGGAAGGCGATGCCTGCGGAGAGATCGCTTCCTCCGCTCGCGCGTAGCATGGTCACCGAGATCGTCGCGTCGCTTACAACCTGGCCGTCGTAGAAACAGGCGCTCGAGCCGCTGATCTGATAGCCTTGCGGAGTGAACTGGCAGGCGCCGCTATTGGGCCAACCCGCGGCCGCGACAGTGAGCGGCTGTTGGTAGACGCCAGTGGTTGTGGCGGCTGATGGCGCCGATCGCAGCGCCACAGTGAGCAGCGTCACCGAGAGGCCGACCAGCGACCCGAGCGTGATGGCGGTGGCGAGGACCAGCCATGTGCGCGGGCGTCTCGTCGTAGTCGGCGTAGCCGAGGCCGCAGGTATCGCCTGCGCAGCCACGGGGGGAAGAGTCGCCTTGACACGCTGCGTCGGCAGCTCGCTGACGTCTGGCGCTGGCGTGGGCAGATTGGCAATATCCGCCGCGACGTCCGCGCTCGGCATGCGCATCGTCGGCAGGTCGCTCACGGAAGGCGAGGCAGGAGGAGCAGAAGAGGGGAGTGGCGCAGCCGAGACGCGCACGGTCGGCAGGTCGCTGACGGCGGAATCAGGCGCCGCAGGAGCCGAGGCGGGCGCCATGCTGTTCTTTCCATTCGCGCCATTGGTTGCGCTCGCGCCGTCGCTCGCGCCGTAACGCGGCATCACGGGGAGGCCACCGGGCGCGGCGAAGAGGAGCTGGTCGTCATCAGACGCCGCGCCGTCTGGCGTAGCGTTTGCCATGTCGCCGCCAGCAGGGTCACTCGCAGGGACGCGCAGCCAGCTATAATTATCCCCGTTCGCGGAATCGCTCATCGCGCCACACCACCTCCACCACACACCAGCATCCGCATCCGCTTCTGGTGGGCGAGCAGACTTCAGTCCGCAATCATCGTGCTCCGGCTCTTCAGAGCCGAGAGCGAGACCCCAGCGGATATAGTATCAGGTCCCTATCGGTCCAGCAGCAGCATACGTGGAATCCGCGCGGCTGTCTACTGCCCTGGCAGAATCTGGCAAAGAACCAGCATGCTTTGGGGTACAATGCCCCTGCCGGCGAGCGATACGCCAGGCTCCAGAAGGACAAACGCCATGGCGACCCACATCACTACTTCAGACGATACTTCCAGCGCGCAGCCACTGACCGAGGATGAAAAGCGCGCGATATTTCTTGCCTGCGAGCGCTCTCTCTCTGGTCATGGTCCCCATCGCCCAGCCGAGACGCTGGCGGCGCTCGCGCGTGAGGCCGCCGATACAGCGGAGCCAGATCACTACGGCGACGGCGCCGTCATCGAGGATTTCGAGCGCGAGATCGCCGAACTGCTGGGGAAAGAGGCCGCCGTTTTTATGCCCAGCGGGACGATGGCGCAGCAGATTGCCCTGCGCATCTGGAGCGAGCGTAAGAACTGCTCGACCGTCGCCTTCCACCCGCTCTGCCATCTGGAGGTGGACGAGGAGAAGGCGTATCAGTATCTGCACAACCTGCGCGCACGGCTCGTCGGCTCGCCACAGCAACTCCTGACCCTGGACGACCTGCGCAAGATCGCCGAACCCATCGCCGCCCTGCTGCTGGAGCTGCCGCAACGCTACATCGGCGGACAACTGCCGGAGTGGGATGATCTTGTCGCGCAGACACAATGGGCGCGCGAGCGTGGCGCGGCGCTGCATATGGACGGCGCGCGCCTCTGGGAGTCCGGCCCCTACTACGCGCGGCCCTACGCGGAGATCGCGGCGCTCTTCGACTCGGTCTACGTCTCGTTCTACAAAGGCGTCGGCGGTATCGCGGGCGCTGCGCTGGCGGGACCGGCGGACTTCATCGCCGAGGCGCGTGTCTGGCTGCGACGCCACGGCGGCAACCTCGTTCATCTCTACCCCTACGTCCTCGCGGCGCGTATGGGACTGCGCGAGCGGCTGGACCGCTTCCCCGCGCATCACGAGCGCGCCAAGGAGGTCGCGGCGGCGCTGCAATCGGTCCCCGGCGTCGTGGTCAAGCCAGCGATTCCGCAGACGCATATGATGCACGTCTACCTGCCCGGCGACAAAGACCGTATGCTCGCGGAGAGCCTTGCTATCGCGCGCGAGGAGCGCGTAAGCCTTGTTCGCTGGCTTTCTCCCACTGAACTGCCTGGCTACGCGAAGTTCGAGGTGGCCGTGGGCGAGGCGGCCTTCGCGCTGACCGACGAGGAGATCGCGCGCTACTTCGGGCGCATCGTCGCCGCAGGCCAGGAGTGAGCGCATCGCGACTCTCCTGATCTCTTCCGCCGCATCATTCGTGCGGCGATCATGTCTGATGGCGGGTGTCCCCGCGCATATGAGACTGGCAAGCGCGCGCAACCCGCGATATACTCATGTGTTGCGCCTGATCGGCGCATTGCCTGGACATGAGGAGACGCGCTGATGCCACGGTTCGATCTTCCCCAGCAGGGGACGTTCATGCAACTGGCGGGCGCCGTCGCTACATATATCGATCCCTTCGAGGCGATGTGGCCCTTCTACTGGCTCAAGATGGCTGCGGTGCGTGATGGCGACATCTGGAGCCTCTGTCATTTCAGTCTGGTTGGGCGCTGGAGCGATGTTGAACCGATCCGACCGGTGCGTGATCGGGGCGATGCGCTCGTCATCGTCAACGCTCCATTTGCAACTGCTGCGGCCCGCCAGATGCTCGCCACGCTTGCGCAGGACGGGACGATCGCGCTCCTTGATGTGACCGCGCACGCCCCCAACATTCCACTTTCACATGGTGGGTATTACTGGCAGGAGCCTGTTCCCTTTACCGTGCCTGAGTTGGCCGATGTGGCCGAACCGGCGCCCTGGCGCTATCTGCGCATCGCGGACACTCAGTTGTTCCCCAGCGACTTTGGGTGTCAGGCGCGTCTGACGCGTGCGGTGACGCCTGACCTTGAGCGGCGCAACGCGCGGAGTTTTGAAGAATTGCTGGCGTCGCGCTTCTCGGCTGGACAGCATGAGGCGCATCAATACACGCTCAACTCTTTTGGCTATGTCTTTGATCTGCCGCTCGCCGTCGACGTTGAGCGCGGTCTCCTTGATCGGAGGGCAGGCGCGTTGCGACTGACAGTGCGTAGTCGGCGCCCGATCGCGCCCGACACCATCCAGATGACGCTAGGCGCACATTGGTCCTCGGACGCTCCAGCCTTGCCCGTCGCGGTGGAGGTTGATGCGGAACCAGGATGGTCGTTTGTCGGCGCAACTGTGCCATATGACTGCGGCGGCGTCAGCGTCTGGGCGCCGGCCCTCGACAAGTGGCTTCCCTGCGACATCGCCGCCCCATCCGTTACGGAGCAGGCCCGCTGGGCGCTGCAACGCCTGTACACGAATGCGTGGAGTGAGCGTATTCAGGCAGGCGAAATGCGCTGGCTGCGCGATCTACTGGACATACAGAAAGGCGCGCGCTTCGAGGTGGCGCTGGTCAACGCCCTGACGCGGCTCGGCATTCCGGTCCTCTTCGGCGGCGAGATCGAGCGCGAGGGCCAGCTTGGCGGTCCCGCCACCCCAGGAGTGGACCTCATTGCCCTCGATCTCCAGTTTCGCCGCGCCACCCTGATTAGCCTCAAAGCGTCAACGCACAGCCCGACGGAAAAGGAGGTAGGCAAACTGCTAGAGGGGGTGAATGGCCTTTCCGCTGAACTGCCGGGATGGACCATCATCGGCATACTCGCCTGCCGGGCGCCCGCATCCCAACTCGAGCGCTTTGCCACGCGGACCGATCTGCGCGTGTGGGGCCGCGAAGACCTGGAGAAGGTTAACTGGGCGGAGGGACCGGAAGCCATCCGCAATCTCCTCTGGCTGCCGCCTAGATGGCCAGTCGAGGAGAGTTGGCGTTACTTCCTTGGACACGATGTCCCGTTCGGACACTGATCTTCCCTGTCGCGCATCACAGCGCCCATGCGATGCTCATGCCTGGGCGAGAGGATTGCGCCTTGCGTAGACCTGGCAAGCGTGCGCGATGTGCGATATACTCATGTGTTTGCGCCTGCCCGAAGGCGCTATGGCGGCTGGGCGTCGTGTGACGCACACAAGCTGAAAGAGCTGAAAGATTGGAGAGCGGAGGCAAAGGACGTGGCGACATTCGTGGTTGAGGTATTGCCACTGACGGCGGTTGAGCCGCATCCGAACGCGGACCGGCTGGAGCTTGCCGTGGTGGGAAATTATCGCGTGATCGTGCGCAAAGGGGAGTTTCGCGCTGGCGATCTGGTCGCCTATATCCCCGAGGCGTCGGCGCTGCCAGACGATCTGGTAGAGCGTCTCGATGTCCGCGCCTATCTCGCCGGGCCGCGGCATGATCGCGTGCGCGCCGCGCGTCTGCGTGGCGTCCTCAGCCAGGGCCTCGTCTACCCAGCCCATGCCGATTGGGTCGCCGGTCAGGATGTCGCGGCGGAGCTGGGTATCACCAAGTGGGAGCCGGAAATCCCGTTGCATATGCGCGGGACGGCGGGCGCGGCGCCGACCTGGTGGAAAAGCTACGATGTCGAGCCATACAACCGCTATCCGCATCTGCTGACCGCGGGTGAGCCGGTCTACGTGACCGAGAAGATTCACGGAACCTGCGGACTCTTCGGGCGCGACGGCGCCGAAGAGTCGCGCTGGTTTGTCTCGACCAAGAACCACTCGGATGGTCATCGTGTTCTGCTGCCAGACGAGACTAATCTCTATTGGCAGGCGGCGCGCCAGTTGCGCGTGCATGAGGCGATCAGGCAGGTCTGGGAGGATGAGCGCCAGGTGCAGGTCTTCGGCGAGATCTACGGCGCGCAGACGCCCGGTGGACGCCGCATTCAGGACCTCGCCTACAACGCCGCGCTGGGATTGCGCCTGGCGATCTTCGACATCGCCGTAGATGGCGTGTTCCTGCCCTACGACGCGGCGATGGAGGCGACGCGGCGCATGGGGCTGGCGTTCGCGCCACTGCTCTACGCCGGACCGTTTGAGCCGGAGTCCGTCCTGGCGCTTGCCGAGGGGACGGAGACGGCCTCCGGGACGAAGGCGCACATCCGCGAGGGCATCGTGATCCGCCCCAAGACGCCACGCGAGAGCGAAGAGATCGGGCGCGTCGTGCTGAAGTTCGTCGGCGCGTCCTACCTCACGCGCAAAGGTGAGGTCACCGAGTTCAACTGAGAGTGTTCAACTGTGTTGGGTGGCGTGTGCGCCATGCGCGCCATGCGCCGCCCAGTCATCCCTGCCCGTACTCTTCGAGCAGCGGCGTGGCGATCTCATCGGCGATGCGGCGTACGATCCCATCTGGATATGGCGCGCGCAGGCTGAGGATAATGTGCGTTGCGCCCACGTCGATATATGAGCGAATCCGCTCGCGCGTCTCGGCGATATTCTCTGGATCAACCAGCGGCTGGATCGAACGCTCGATCGCGCTTGGGTTGCGCCCGATGGTGGCGCAATGCTCGTCCAGGATCGCGCTCTTATGGGCGAAGTCCTCGGCCGTTCCACCGGAGAAGTTCCAGATATCGGCGTGCTTCGCTACGACTCGCAACGTCAGCCGCTCGCCGCTGCCACCGATCACGAACGGTGGATGGGGCTTTTGGACTGGCTTGGGTTCGCTGCGGGCGTCGGTGAGCTGGTAGTAGCGACCGGCGAAGTTCGCGACCGGCTCGGTCCACAGCAACCGGATGACCTCACACGCCTCGTCGAGCCGGTGGATGCGCTCGGCGGGCGCGTAGAGCGGGATGCCGTACATGGCATGCTCTTGCTCGTGCCAGCCCGCGCCAATGCCGAAGTCCAGCCGCCCATGTGAGATCTGGTCCACCGTCGCGCCCATATTGGCGAGTACGGCGGGATGCCGGTAGGTGTTTCCCGTGACCATCACGCCGACGCGAATACGTTCCGTCCGCGCGGCCAGCGCCGCGAGCAACGTCCACCCCTCCAGGCATGGGCCATCGGTATTCCCGCCCAGTGGCATGAAGTGATCGAAGTCCCAACCATGTTCGAGGGCTGGCGTCGCGTCGGCCTCCTCGAAGATGCGCAGGATGTCGTCCCAGGTGGTGTGCTGTGGCGCCGTCTTGACGCCGAACCGTAGCGGTCGCTTCGTGGTCATGTCTTCATCCTTGCCTGTTCACGTCGCCTTATTCCCCACTCCCTCGTGGGAATCGTCTGTTACAGAGCATAGCAGAGCATAGCAGAGCATAGCGCAATCGCGTCGCCAGCGATTCACAGAAATGGCGAGCGACGCGGCAACTGCTACAGGCAGCTTCGCAAGTCGCTACGGCCAGCGTCTGTCCTCTACCCAAGCGGACAGTGGAGACCGACGGCGCTGAGCGCCATGACCTCCCCTCCTCGACGCGCAGGCCCTCCCTGAAGGTAAGGGGATAGCGTTACCTAGAACAGGTGTGCTACACTCCAGCGGTACGGACAGGCCCCCACGTCTTCCGTTGGGACACGCGTAGCTTGAGCCTCCCCCAGGAGGGGAGGCTCAAGAGGAGAGGTAGCATGAAGTTACTGCTCACGTCCAGTGGCATCAGCAACCCGAGCATCCATGACGCACTGGAAGAGCTCTTAGGCAAACCGATCGCCGAGTCGAGCGCGCTCTTCATTCCCACCGCGATCTACCCCTTCCCTGGCGGCGCTCGCATGGCATGGCGGGCGCTCAGCGGAAAATCCGGCGGCCCCTTGTGCGGATTGGGGTGGAAGTCGATGGGCGTGCTGGAGTTGACCGCGCTGCCCAGCATCGATGACGACGCCTGGATCCCAACAGTCCAGGAGACGGACGCCCTGCTGGTTTGGGGCGGCGATCCCCTGTATCTAAGCTACTGGATGCGCCAATCGGGTCTGGCCAACCTCATGCCGTCGCTGCGCGAGACGGTCTACGTGGGAGTGAGCGCCGGGAGCATGGTGATGGCCCCAGCCTTCGGCGAGACCTACCCTGATCCCCCCAGGGGCAGCGGTGAGGCGCTTACGTCGGAGGACATCGTGTTCACCACTCCCCAGGGAGACATCAGCAGGACCTTGGTCACGGCGCAAGGAGTGGGACTGGTGGACTTTGCGGTGGTTCCGCACCTGGATCACGAGCATCACCCGGACGCGTCTCTGGCCAACGCAGAACAGTGGGCCGCGAGGCTACAGGCGCAGCTACCCGTGCCAACGTACGCGATCGACGACGAGACCGCCATCAAAGTCGTTGACGGCGCCGTCGAGGTCATCTCCGAGGGACACTGGAAGCTGTTTACCCCTAAGACGCCGCTTCGGCCATGAGCCGTTCGCGCTCCCGCTTGGTTGGACCAGATCACGCCTCTTGCCGGTCGGTGAGATGACCCCTGTGCATGCAGGCATGCTCTGTCATCTCACCAATGTTTTGGCGCCGGCTCTAGGACAAATGTTCACAAGTCGCCGATTTCTGGGGATAACTGGACGAGCGTGTGGAAAACTTGTTCTAGTCTCCGTGCGCAGGTATCCGCCTGTCAGCTCGGCGTGTGGTCCTTGATAAAGGCCTGGATGCGCTGCCACGCGTCGGAGGACTGCTCGGCGTATTGCGCCTGATGACGGTCGAAGAAGCTGTGCGGCGCGTTGGGATAGACCACCATCTCGTTCTCGACTCCCGCCTGGTCTAGCGCGACGGCGAATCCATCGATCAGCGATTGCGGGATGCCCTCGTCGGCGCCGCCGAAGAGACCCAGCACGGGGCACTCGAACTCGCCCGCCACTTCCGTCGGTGTTGGGGCGCTGCGTCCCGCCCCCGGCGAGCCGTAGAAGCCGATGACGCCCGCGAGGCCATGCTTCTTGGTGGCCTGCAGGAACGAACTGCGCCCGCCGAAGCAGAAGCCGACAGTGAAGATTGCGCCCGGCTGGTTGCCCTCTGGCCGGCGCAGCCAGGCCACTGCGGCGGCGACATCATCGGTGATGCTATCCGCCTGCGTCTGCATCACGTGTGGCATGTACTCGAACTGGTCGTCGCGCGCGGTCATTCCAGCGGTGCGCCCGAAGTAGTCAATGGCGACGGCCTCGACGCCGACCTCGGCGAAGCGCAGCGCCAGCTCCTTGTAGAAGTGATACAGGCCGCGCACGTCTGGTAGGATGACGATGGCAGCGCCGCCTTTCTCCTGCAGACCAGAATGCGCTCCATACGCCGCGAAGCGCGTCCCGTCGCGCGAGATGAGCGTCAGGTCCTCGCCCTGCGCCGAACTCCCAAGGATTGGCTCGATTGGTGGCTCCGCCTCAAGCTCAAAGCACATCGCTCTCGCTCCGTTCACTCCTGTGTGTCACGGTACATACACCCGTCGCCTGGCGCAACTATAGCACTCGCCTGGCGGATTGTAACGCGACTTGATGGCTGTTTTCACTCAATGCCGAGCAATGTGATCAGGTGGCTCGTCGAATAGTTCTCGACGCGCGGGATCACCACCCGTAGCTCGACGCCAATTTCCGCCATTGCCGCGCGCTTCGCCTCCAGGAACGGATCATCCGCCGTCACGGCGAGGTAGCGCGCGTGCAGCGGACGCAACAGCTCGACGTAGTAGTCCGGCTCGACACGCTCGCCCTCGATGATGAAGACGTCGTCCACGACGCGCAGAGCTGAGAGCAGTTCGCAGCGGTCCTCCTGCGTCTGGATCGGGCGATCTGGCCCCTTCCAGCGGCGCACCCGCTCGTCGCTCTCCACGCCAACCACCAACCGCGAACCCAATTCCCGCGCCGCACACAGGAAGCGCAGATGGCCCACGTGCAGCAGGTCGAAAACCCCCGTCACGACCACCAGGCCGTCGCCTGCCCCCTCATCGCTCTCGTCGCCTATCTCCATATATACCGTTCCCTATTGCGCAACCCATGACGGTTTTATGATGAACGTTCCGCAATAGAGTATATGTCTCGTCGCCAGCCAGAGCTAGTAGGGCATAGTCAAAGACCAGTTCATGACAGGCTGAAAAGAGGCAGCGCAGGCGCATATGCGCTGAACACGACTACAGCGGCTGCAATCAGTGCGCTGCAGCGCCCCAGCGTGTCGCGCCGATGGCGGCGGTCGTCACCAGCGCGAGCGCAATGATCGCGCGCAGTTCCAAAGCCTCGCGCAACACAAGCCAGCCGACAAGCGTGGCAATCGCCGGCTCCAGGCTCATAAAGACGCCGAAGGCGCTGGTGGACATGCGCCGCAACGCCGTGAGCTCCAGCGAATATGGGATGACCGACGAGAGCAGCGCGACGCCCGCGCCTAAGAGCAACAGCGCTGGATTGAACAAGGCGCTTCCCGCTCCAATGACGCCCACCGGCAAGATGACGAGCGCGCCAATCGTCATCGCGATGGAGAGGCCCGTTCCGCCGGGAAAGGCGCGTCCCACCCGTGCGCTCAACAGGATATACATGGCCCAGAAGACCCCCGTGCCCAGCGCCAGCAGCAGTCCCACTGGGTCCAACTGGCCCGCACCCAACACACCGAGCGGCGCCAGTAGCACAATCCCTCCCGCCGCCAGGACCACCCAGAGCACATCAAGGGCTTTCCGCGATCCGGCGACCGCCACGCCGAGCGGCCCTACAAACTCGACGGTCACGGCGACACCCAGAGGAATACGCGTGAGCGCGGTGTAGAAGGTGAAGTTCATCAGCCCCAGGACGAGTCCGAAGAGGATGACGGCAAGCCAGGCGCTCCGGCGCGCGCCCGAAGAACTGGTCGTGGTCGCCGTCGCGTCTCGCTGTCTGAGTGAATGCCAGGGCCGCCACAGCGCCAGCAGCGTCAAAGCGGCGAACCCCAGACGCAGGAAGACAACACCTGCCGGGCCGAGCGCGCCGAACATCTCCTTGGCGAGCGCCGCGCCCAACTGGACGGTGATCATGCCGAAGATCAACAGGCTCGCCGGTGGGAGCGATCCCGACATTTGCGCGATGGCGCCTGGTATTTTGTTCAAGCCGTTGGCGCGCTCCGGACGAGCGATCCAGCCACTCTTGCTGACCTGTATCATGCGAACCTTTTTGACTAGACTGAGAGCGAAGATACCTTGAGCATAACGAATCATGCTCAACAGAGAGAAACGATAGCGCATGCGCCGGTCACTGCCGACGCAGTTTTCCGCACGCGTATCCTCTCCAAAGAAACACCAATGCGCTAGAAACCGTTGCGCCTGGCAATGAAGAATAACGCTGGCTCCAGCCAGAGCGCCAGCCGGACCGTGCTATAATCCGCCGGGAAACCGGCGTAACCCGGCGAGCAACGCATCCCCTGTCTACGCCGTATAGTTCACGACGGATGGCTCATGCGCATCGTGCGCGCGAGCGTCTTCGCAGAAACGAATGCCCTATGATACCCACCTCGCCTATCGAGGCAGATGCAAGGCAAGCAACGCCCCGGCGCATCGCCGTCCTCGGCAGCACGGGCTCAATTGGCCGCCAGACGCTGGATGTCGCGCGCGCCTATCCTGAGCGCTTCCGTGTGGTGGCGCTGGCGGCGCGCGGCAATGTGGCGCTGCTGGCGGAGCAGGCGCGTGAGTTCAATCCTGATCTGGTCGTCTGCACGAGCGACGATCCCGCCACGCTGGCCGAATGTGAGCGACTGCTGCCACAGGCGCTGCGCGGCGTCGAGGGGCTGACGACGGCGGCGACGCATCCCGACGTGGAGACCGTCGTCGCGGCGACCTCCGGCATGGTTGGCTTCGAGCCGACGCTGGCGGCGATTCGCGCGGGCAAGACCATTGCGCTGGCGAACAAAGAGACGCTCGTGCTCGCCGGACACATCGTCACCGCCGAGGCGCAGAAGCATGGCGTCGCCATCCTGCCGGTGGATAGCGAGCACAGCGCGATCTGGCAGTGCCTGCGCGGCGAACGCATCGCGGAAGTGCGGCGACTGCTCATCACCGCGTCGGGCGGACCCTTTCGCACGAGGTCACTGGAGGAGATGCGCGCGGTCACGGTCGAGCAGGCGCTCAACCATCCCACCTGGCGCATGGGGCCGAAGATCACCCTCGACTCCGCGACGCTGATGAACAAGGGGTTAGAGGTCCTCGAAGCGCACTGGCTCTTCGGACTGCCCTTCGAGCAGATCGACGTCGTCGTGCATCCGCAGAGCGTCATCCACTCGATGGTCGAGTTTGTGGACGATTCGATCAAGTTGCAGGCCAGCCTGCCCAGCATGCATCTGCCGATCCAGGACGCGCTGAGCTATCCCGACCGGCTGGATCGCTCCGGCACGGCGCTGGCGCATCCGCTACGCTGGCCGGAGGTCGCGCGGCTGGACTTCGAGCCGGTAGATATGGAGCGCTTCCCCTGCCTGCGGCTGGCGTATGAGGCTGGGCGCGCGGGCGGGACGGCTCCAGCGGTCCTGGTCGGCGCGGACGAGACGGCGGCGGCGCTATTCCTGGAGAGGCGCATCGGCTTCACACAGATCGCCGAAGCCATCGAGGAGACGCTGGCCCGGCACACGGTAATCGCCGAGCCAAGCCTAGAGGAGACCCTGGCGGCGTCACAGTGGGCGCAGCAAGAAGTGTTACGCGTCACCGGCGTGACGGTACAATAACAGCTACGAGAACGAGCGAAACGGAGAGACGCGATGGGCGTTCAGTGGTATTACTTCCTGGCGGCGATTCCAGTCTTCGGGCTGCTGGTGCTTGTCCACGAGTTTGGACACTTCGTCACGGCGAAGTGGGCGGGCATCAAAGTCGAAGAGTTCGGTATCGGCTTCCCTCCGCGCCTCTTCGGCATCAAGCGCGGCGAGACGATCTACTCGCTCAACTGGCTGCCCATCGGTGGCTTCGTGCGCATGCTCGGCGAGAACGGCGAGACCGCCGAACAGGTCGAGCGGCAGGCGAATCAGAACAGTTCGCTGGCGAGCGTCTTTGGCGTTGGCGGACTCCAGACAGGCGCCCCCGCCGGCGACAGCGCGAGCCAGGCGGTTGCCGCCGCGCCGGTGTATGACCCGCGTTCCTTCGCCGCCAAGCCGCCCAGTAAGCGCCTAATCGTCCTGCTGGCTGGTGTCGTGATGAATGTGCTGATGGCGTTCGTCCTGCTGACGGCGGCGGAGGTCATCGGCCAGCCCGATCCCGCGCGCATCCCGCCGGTCGTCGGCGAGGTCGTCGCCGGTTCGCCCGCCGCTCAGGCCGGACTCAAATCGGGCGACCGTTTCTTGACTATCAACGGCCAGACGGTCACCTACTACCCCGACTTCCGCGCGCAGGTCGCCAAGCTGACCGACGATGCGCCAAAAGACGTGACCACCGTCCCCATCACCGTCACCGTCCAGCGTCCTGGCGTCACCGATCCCGTCACGCTGACCGTGCAGGCCATCGCGCACCCCGACGCCAATCAGGGCCATTTCGGCTTCAGCGTAGATGAATCGGGCACGCCGTACATTCGTGTCCCGCTCTGGCAGGCTCCCGCCAAGGCGATCCAGGATATGGGCGACATGATCGTCGGCACGGTGAACGGCATCGGGCAGATCATTCACGGCCAGATTCCCTGGAACAAGGCCGTTTCCGGCCCGGTCGGCATCGTCAACGTCACTGGCCAGGTCGCGGCGACGGTCCCACAGATCGGCCCATACCTGATTCTCTACCTCACGGCGTACCTCAGCCTGAACCTGGCCTTCGTCAACGCGCTGCCAATCCCGGCGCTGGACGGCGGGCGCGTGCTGCTGGTGCTGGTTGAGGTACTGCGGCGCGGCAAGCGGCTCAGCGCGGAGCGCGAGGCGCTCATCAACCTCGTCGGCATGGGGTTGCTGTTGCTGCTCATGCTCGTCGTGACGCTCAACGACGTGGGCAACCTCTTCCCGCACTGAGCGACTTAACCTCCTTGGAGGAGAAGTCTGACTCCATATGCCATCTGGTACCATGCCAGCGGTAC
Source organism: Ktedonobacterales bacterium (assembly GCA_036265775.1). Classification (GTDB taxonomy): domain Bacteria; phylum Chloroflexota; class Ktedonobacteria; order Ktedonobacterales; family JADMIN01; genus DASWAC01. The sequence continues at coordinate 13,482 of DATAOM010000127.1, forward strand.
TTCAGCGCCATTTGCGGCGAGCGCTCCTCCGCATCCCATATCATGAATCGGGGTGCGGATATGCCGCGACCCGGAAATACGAGCAGCGAAGGATGTGAGCGAGCATGACGCTCCACGCGACGAGCGCCTTTACCATCACCGGCTGGGAGCCGGAGACCATCGACGACCGCGATGGCGTCGGCCTGACGCGCACAAAAGTCACCAAGACCTTCACCGGCGACCTCGAAGGGACCAGTGTCGCGGAATTATTGATGGCCGGCGCACCCAACGACTCCGCCGCCTATGTCGGCTTCGAGCGCATCGAAGGCAAGTTGAATGGGCGCGCAGGCAGCTTTATTCTGCATCACAATGCGGTCAGCGTTCGTGGCGAGCAGTCCGCCACCTGGACAATCATGACAAACTCAGGAACCGGCGACCTACAGGGCATCTCCGGCGCGGCGCAAATCGTCATTGATGCGGACGGCGGCCACACACTGATCCTTGACTACGACCTGACCGCTGATACCAACTTCGCGTCAAATGGATGAAGAACTGCTCGGCAGGCGCGCCAGGTCGCGCGGCGTAGTGAACCCGCGCAGGCGGGTTTTGTGGCCGCCAGGCCCAGAGGCGCGAATTTATTCGCCAGCGCTCGCGGCGTAGGTTCCTCTTTTCCATCCCTCACACAGAATAGCGCGACGACAGCCCTATTACTCAGGAGCAATACCCCATGCGCGCGACCTTCGTTCACACCGCCGATAACCACCTTGGCTACGAGCAGTATGGCTTCAAGGCGCGCTTCAACGACTTCGCCACCGCCTTCTACTCCGTCATCGACGACGCCATCGCACGCAAGGCCGACCTCTTCATCATCGCCGGCGATCTCTTCAACAAGCGCGCCATCGACGCCCTCACACTTATCCAGGCGGAAGACGGACTGAAGCGGCTGAAAGAAGCTGGTATTCCGGCCATCGCCATCGAGGGCAACCACGACCGCAGCTATTACCGCGATGGCGTCTCGTGGCTCCAGTTCCTCTGCTGGCAGGGCCTGCTGATCCTGCTCAATCCGCTTGTGCAGGATGGAGCGCCGGAGCTGACGCCGTGGGACCAGCAGACGATGCGTGGCGCGTATGTTGACCTGATGGGTGGTAAATTGCGTGTCTACGGCCTGCCCTGGTACGGCGCCTCGACTGCACGCATCATGGAGTCCTTCGCGGAGCGGCTGGCTGAGGCGCGTGAGCGTGAGACCGCCGAGAGCGTCGAGTACCGCCTGCTGCTGATGCACACCGGCGTTGAGGGCATCGTCCCGCAACTGCATGGCCTGCCGACGCGCGCGCAGTTCGAGCCGCTGCGTGGCCTGATCGACTATGTCGCGCTGGGCCACGTCCACAAGCAGTACGCGCTGGAGGACTGGCTCTACAATCCCGGCTCGACCGAGACCTGGGGCGCGGAGGAAAGCGCGTGGGAGCGTGGCTACTACGTCGTCACGATCGACACCGAGCGCCAAGGCGAGGGGCCACGCCATACCGCGCAGCACGTCGTCAATCCACGTCGTCCGTTCCTGCGCTTCATCTTTAATGTGGATGGCCTAACCACGCCTGCTGCCTTCTATGAGCAGTTCGAGCGCTTCTGCCGCATGAAGGCGCGTGAATCGGGCGACGCTTTGGAACGCGAGCCGGTGGTGGACGTCGGCCTGATGGGCGTGCTGGCCTTCGACGCCGCCTCGCTGGAGAAACCCCGGCTCGAAGAGTACGTCAAAGAGTATTTCAAGCCGCTGGTGGTGCGCATCCACGACAACACGCGCGACACCGACTTCGATCCATTTGAGAACGAGGGCATGGATGGGCGCGACCGCGCCTCCTGGGCGCAACTCGAGGTCCACATCTTCCAGGAGTTGCTCGCCCGCGACGCGCGCTACCTGCCACAGGCCAGCCGCTGGGCGCGCGTGCTGGCGCAGGTGAAGCAGATGGCGCTAGGTGGCGAGGATCCCGCTGCTATCACGCAGCGTCTCCGCGAGGCCCGCGCCGAACTCTGGGGCGCATCATAGAGCGGAGGATTGGCATGGCGCAGCAGCCGCTAGTAACGTTTGAGACGGTGCGCGAGATTGCGCTGGCGCTGCCTGGCGTCGAGGAAGGGACCTCATACGGCACGCAAGTCTTTCGTGTACGTGCCAAGTTCCTGGCGCGGCTGCGTGAGGATGGCGAGACGCTGGTAGTCAAGTGCGACTACCCTGAGCGCGACCTCCGCATGGAGATCAACCCCGACGCCTTCTTCATCACCGATCACTATCGCGGCTACCCGATGCTGCTCGTGCGCCTGGCTGCCGTCGAAGAGGACGACCTGCGCGACTTGCTCGAACTCGCCTGGCGCTCCCTCGCCCCGAAGCGCCTGCTCAATACGATGAAGTAGGTGGCGCAGCGTTTATACCGGAGTTAGCGTTACTGCTAATTGTGCTAATTCTGATCGCTCTACGATATATGATCCACATCAAACCAGCCATGAAGCCCATAAAAAGCATGGCGAGCAAGGCGCTGAGAACGCTGTAAAGCACAACAATCTCGGTGCTTTTTTGAGCGCCAATCAGCGCGAACATCCCAAATAATGCAAATCCTATGAGAACTACAGCGCTAGCTATCTCAACGAAAATAAGCGCTGTGCGGAATCGCTCTCGCATTTCACTGTGATCTGGCTGAGAGGATAGGTGTGACAAGGCGCTTCTCCATCTGGAGGCTCCATTAAAGGAGGCGCAAGGGCAGATTAAGTATGCCCCTATGATGGCTGGGCTATCTAGAGCTTCTGCAAGCCGGCGAACGCCTGATCAAGCGTCTTCTTGCCCACGCTCTTGGCATCGAAGAGCACCTGCACCTCGACCTTCCCCGGCGACTCGTCCACCTTGAGCACCAGCCCCGGCCCGAAGAGCCGGTGGATGACGCGGTCGCCCGGACTCAGCTTCTGCTCCTGGACCGGCTCCTCGGCAGGCGCTACAGGCTCATCCATCGTCCCCCAGTTCCCCGTCGCGCCCCGGCTGGACGCGCCAGATGTACCACTGAGTGGCCGTGACCCCGACGATGAATCCGGACGCCGCATCGGACCAGCCGGAT
>DATAOM010000128.1:0-1721 GCA_036265775.1 Ktedonobacterales bacterium
GCAAGCAGACGCGTCGCATAGAGCGCGGCGATCAACAGACCGAACTCGACCAGGTAGAGCCCCGCTCTGCGCAGTCCCTGCGCATTCATACGCCGCAGCAAACTAAAAAGGATCGCTCGTGGTCCGGGCACGGAAGGCGCCTCCATCAAGGCTGACAACAGGGAGTCAATGCTCACGCGTGATCGGCTCCATCCGGACCCGCAACGCGACGCCTTCGTATGACGCCCTGAAGCGCCTCATATTATCATACAAATTATCATACAAATCCCCATACACTGGACACAGCATGGCGGATTTGCGAGTCACGTTACCAGCGGAAAGTCATGGGCCAGGCTCCTTCGCCAGCCCAGCGGAGCCGTCCACTCTGTAGAGTCTACAGGAAAGTAGAGCAGGGCTACCACAGCGTCGCTCATCGTTGAGCGTCACCCACGAACTACTACGAAGAGAGATTGCCCTTTCTCCCAGGCGCTATGACCGTCTCGCCACGCCTGTTGCGCTTGACGCGCGCGCAGATGACTCCGTATGCTATGCGCATGCGCATCAGCTTCTCCACCGGCACATTCTACCACCGCTCACTCGCGTACAGCCTGCGAATGGCCCGCGCGCTCGGCTATGATGGGGTTGAATATGTCGTGGGGCCTGATTATTTCCTCTCTGGCGTCGAGCCACTCCGGAAAGCGATTGACGAGTACGCGACGCCGGTACTCAGCATCCATCCCCCGTTTCACATGCTGACGACGCTGCCGTTGACGAACTGGCCGCGCCAGGGCGGGTGGGCATGGCCACGCACGACCGCGCTTGGCCGCGAGCTTGGCGCCACACTCGCCGTCACGCATACTGTCTTCCTCGCCGGAGCCCACGTTCCACGCATGGCGCGCTATCAGGCCGCGTTGCGCATGGGCCGCGAAGCTGGCGGCGGTCTGATTCTGACCATCGAGAGCAACCAGTACAACCGGCGTGGCAAGCGTTTCCTGCTCGATGATCTGCAGCGCCTTGTGGACTTCGCACAAGAGCAAGACTGTGGCGTCACCCTCGACACCTGCCACGCCGGCGCGAATGGCGAAGATCTGCTGGAATGCTATGAGATCGTGCGACCAGCGCTACGCAATATTCACCTCAGCGATGTCGTCTGGCGCTCAGGTCATCCGCGCACCCATGTGCTGCCGGGTGAGGGTGAATTGCCCTTGCGGGAATTTCTCTCGCTCCTGGCCGCCGACGGCTACGATGGCCTGGTGACCCTCGAGATCCATCCGCGCTACATTGGACTGCTGAGCACCGCGCGCGCAAAGCGCCGGATGGGACAGGCGCTCGCGTTCGTCCGCGCGTCCATCGCCAGCGAGGCGACCCCGGCGTCCGAGGTCCGTGTCGAGGGCTGACACTTGCTAGTGGATGCGCTCGCCATGCGCATAGACATTCATCGTCTCGCCACGCAGGAAGCCCACCAATGTCACGCCGCCCGCCGCACACATCTCCACCGCGAGACTTGAGGGCGCCGAGACCGCCGCGACGATAGGAATGCCCGCCGCGAGCGCCTTCAGCGCGATCTCGAACGACATCCGCCCGCTTACGAGCAGAATCCGCTCGCATAGTGGAAGCGTCCCGTCCAGCAAGGCGCGCCCGATGAGCTTATCCACTGCGTTGTGCCGTCCCACATCCTCACGCAGCGCTACCAGATTCCCGCCGAAATCGAAAAGCGCCGCCGCATGGAGTCCACCTGTCGC
>DATAOM010000129.1:0-6148 GCA_036265775.1 Ktedonobacterales bacterium
CCCGATCGTCTCGGCGGGATGGCAAGCACGTAATAGCGGACAACCGGCGAGCGCCGAGGGAGGCGCAATGCGGTCAATGTCTCCCCTAAGTAGTCGTGCGCCACGTAGCGCACAAGCAAGTTTTTCATTTTGCCCGCCCGACGGCAGGACGCCGGAGGGCGGGCAGGAGGGCCGACTGGGTAACACGGCCCTCTCCGCTGACAGCGAGAGACCATACCTGTGAAGGAGGAGTCCAATGACGAACGAACAGACATCAACTGCCAGCGACATGCCAGTGCGCGTGCTGCTCGCAGGACCGGATACGCTGTATTTCTCGTGTGACCTACCGCTCAGCGAGGCGATCCGGAATCGGCTGAATGAGGAGAAGGCGACGGCGCAGGCGCTGGCAGAGGAGCGGCGCGTGCATTGTCCGGAGTGGCTGGAAGCACGCATAGCCCCTCAAGGCGCCAAGGGCGGCTATGCCTTCCTGATCGAGACAGAGGACTTCTCGGTGAAGCTCCTCGGCGAGCGCCTCCAGAACCGGCCAAGCGTGTACGTTGAGATGCGCTCGTATGCGCTGCATACCCATCCGGAAGGGCCAAAAGGAGCCTGCCGTGCAGCGTTGGCGTGGGTGCGCGAGAAGTTGTACGCCGATCAACCGTCCAGGCTGGTAAACGAGGCTATCTCGTTTGAGACGGCCAAACTCTCCCGCGCGGATGTGCACATTGACTATCAGGGCGGCTATGCGCCGAGTCTTGCCAATGTCTCGGAGGAGCTGCGCTGCTTCATTCGTCCCGGCAAGACGAAGGGCGCGCTCTACTTCCAGGGGAGTCGTCCCACCGGCTATGCCTTCGGCAAAGGCCATGTGCAGGCCCGGCTCTACAACAAAACGTTGGAGACGAAGGAGAAAGTCAACGACAGCTATGCGGCGCTGCTCCTCGCCAAGAGCGGCGAGAACTACGATCCAGAGCAAGACGTGTGGCGCTTGGAGTTCCAGTTGCGACGGGAAGGAGCCAAGGGGTTCAAGCTGTATGTGTCGCCAGAGGAAGACGACGACGAGGCTGAGATCGAAGCGGAGTTGGCGGCGGAGGAGTTGCAGCACATTGGAACCCTGCCGCGCTTTTTCGCACGCATGAATGAGCTCGTACTCTTCCTGACGCAGCATTGGCTGCGACTGGTGGAGGACAGCGGCTCAGCCAATCGCTCCCGGTGGCCGACACATCCCACCTGGCTGGCGCTCCGTGAGCAATTTGCTATCGCCGCCCAGGCGCAGCCACTCGACGAGGACCAGCGCCGCCTGGTGAGAGGATCTCGGTACAGCGGGAAGAATCGCCTCCTGCGACGCATGGCGCTGGGAGTCGTGAAGTCATTGGAGGTTGAGGACGCCTCGCCGACGAGCGCCGCACTTCTGACGTTGCAGCGCTGGATGGAGCGAGTGGTGGAGAAGGAAGTGGCGCGCATCACCGCGAAGTGCCAGCGCTACCAGGAACACCAGGGATATGTTCCGCGGTGGGTGGAGCGCGGCATGGGAGAACGCTTCTCACGAGTGGAGCAATTGGAGCATCGCGTACAGATGCTGCTCGGCATCTTCTCCGCTAAAGGCGTGCTGCCCTTAGAGTTCAAGCCGGCCTACTCCGTGGGCGACCTGCTCACCCAGCATCTGGACGAGCTGGAACAGGAGGCCGAGCGCAAAGGGGGCGTACTCCAGGCGCTCAGCGATCATTTTGCCAGGGTCTATAAAGCGCCAGTGGCTCTTGGACTCGTCGCATAGTTTGACGCCACCGCTCGCCAGCCATGAGAGGGAAGGAATCCCGCATGAACACGCACGATATCGTCGTGATCGGAGCCTCCGCTGGAGGAGTTGAGGCGTTGACCGTGCTAGCCGCGGGACGGCGACGAGATCCAGCGTGGACGTATCCTCATTGCGCCACCGGATTGCCATCTGCTGCTTGCGCAGGAGCAGGTAAACAGACCATGTTGTATGCTAAGCGCTGTGGCGCCCAGTCACATGACGATGAGCATAGCGCACGCGACATCGAGATGCGCTGACAGACCCCACCGCACGTGACCATCTTTCGCTGGCGCCATCAGCGGAGCGCTCTTCAGCTCAAGTCGCAGATGCGCACGAGACAGCGCATGTGTCTCTCATGTATGACCAAGATGATCTACTTGTGGCGCTTCCGCGTGGCATACGTTGATGCGCAAGGATAGGCGGTGGGTCGTGGCGAAGACCGAGGGTGATTCATCTGATCAGACAGGCGATCAGACAGCGCGGCCAATGCTCGACGCGCTGGTGGTGGTTGGCTCGTCGGCGGGAGGCATCGAGGCGCTCTCAACGCTCGTCGCGTCGCTGCCCGCCGGATTCCCTGCGCCAATCATTCTGGCGCAGCATCTCGACCCACGCCATCCCAGCCACCTGCATGAGATTCTCGCACGCCACGCCGCGCTTGAGGTACGACGGGTAGCGCTTGATCCGGCGAACCTGGAACCAGGCGTCATCTACGTTGTGCCAGCGAATCATCATGTGCAGGTCACCGATCACACCGTGCAGCTCCTTCAACAAGCGGAGAGCAAGGGTCCCAAGCCGTCCATTGATCTGTTGTTGAGTTCCGCAGCCGAGGTCTTTGCCGACCGGCTCATCGCGGTGATTCTCACTGGCAGTGGATCAGATGGCGCCTCTGGGGCGCACGCGGTCAAGGCGGCGGGCGGCACGGTGGTGATCGAGAATCCTGCCACCGCCGCGTTCCCGTCCATGCCCGCGTCGCTGGCTCCCACGACCATTGATATCGTTGCCGACCTCGACCGGGTCGGGCCACTGCTCTCCGATCTCTTGCGGGGGGGCGCGACGAAAGAAACGCCTGAGGTCGACCGCTCGCTCCAAACCCTATTGGACGATGTGCGGGACCACAGCGGCATTGACTTCACCCATTACAAACGCCCGACCATTGAGCGACGGTTGCAGCGCCGCTTCCACGCGACGGGCCAGACAAATGTGCGCGACTACCTCCACTACCTCCATCTCCATCCGGAGGAGTACAACCGCCTCGTCTCTACCTTCCTGATCAAAGTGACAGAATTCTTCCGCGACACCGATCTCTTCACTGCGCTGCAAAAGCAGGTAGTGCCCGACCTCATCGCGCAGGCGCGCGAGCGTGGCAACGAATTACGCATCTGGTCGGCGGGCTGTGCGACTGGTGAGGAGGCGTACTCGCTCGCGATGCTTGTGGCGGAGGCGTTGGGAGATGAACTTGAGCGATTCAACGTGCAGATCTTCGCGACAGACCTCGACGAGGAGGCGATCGCGTTTGCCCGACGGGGCGTGTACCCACATGCCTCGCTCGCCAGCCTTCCGCCTGACCTCCTTGCACGCTATTTCGTGAAGCTCGACGGCGCCCATCAGGTGACCAAGCTGTTGCGCAGACCGATCATCTTCGGGCAGCATGATCTGGGACACCGTCCGCCGTTCCCGCACATGGATCTGGTGGTGTGTCGCAACGTGCTGATCTATTTCACCCCCGAGTTGCAGCGGCGCGCCTTGCAGCTCTTCGCCTTCGCGTTGCGCAATGGTGGGTATCTAGCGCTGGGCAAGGCCGAGACGATCAAGCCGATCGAGCCCGCCTTCACGCCTGCCCATCGCGCCTTGAAGCTCTATCGACGGGTCGGCGAGCGCACGTTTGCGCCCATCACGCCGATAAGCGACATCCGGGCGAGCGTGCGCGATGTGCGCTCGCAGCCGGTCTCGCAGGGCGGGCAGGAGAGCGCTTTCGATACGACACAGACGACACAGGCGTGGCCGCCGCTGACGCCGCCGTCACAGGCGCAGATGGTCCCACAGCGCACGCGGACCAATAGCGAGCGCCTGGGAGAGCTGATCCTCGATCTGCCGGCAGGCGTGGCGGTGGTGGACCGCAACTACGACGTGCAGTTCATCAACCGGTCCGCCTTGCGTCTGCTCGGCATCTATAAGGCGGCCATCGGCAATGATCTCATTCACCTGACCACCAGTATTGCCACCCCAGCGATGCGCAGCGCGATTGACACGGCGCTTCAACTGCAGGCGCCCTATCAGGAAGGTGATGAAACGACCGTCGTGATCGAGATGCTGCCACCAGAGCGCCGGAGCTTACAGATCGCATGCTATCCCGTGTCAAGTGAGACCGATGCGGCAGGCGAGGCTCCAGGTGCGCAGACAGAGCTGCGCGCAACTGGCGCCTCCTCGGTTCTGCTCGTGATCAGCGATGTGACACGTATCGTGCAGGCGCCAGAACCTCACAGGGACGCGGCGCCAACTGCAGATATGGTGGATACGGCGCAGACAGCGTCTTGGCAGACGCCGGATGACCTCGCCGCGGCCTATCAGGAGGCAGTGGCCGAGAACGCGCGACTCAAGACGCAGCTGGATCATCTCGGCGCGCAGCACCGCGCCTTGATTCAGGCCAATGAGGGACTCGGGAATGACAACCTTGCGCTACGCAGCGCCAACGAGGAGTTGCTGGTGAGCCACGAGGAGGCGGAAGCAACAGCGGAGGAGGTTCGGACGCTCAACGAAGAGCTCCAGTCGACGAACGAGGAGCTGGTCACGCTTAATGAGGAGCTGGAGGCGACGGTCGAGGAACTGCATGCCGCCAATGAGGACCTGCAGGCGCGCACGAGCGAGCTGACGGAAGTGGCGACTTCTGAGTCCGGACTACGCAAGATCGCCGAGGCGGCGCGCGCCAGTTTGGAGGTGATCATCGGGAGTTTCGCGGATGCGGCGCTCATCGTTGATACGGCTGGCGCGATATTGCATGCGACCACCGGCTACTGGCGGCTCTTCGGGGACCCCACCACTCAGCTTGTGGTCCAGGATATGGAGCGACACGTCCTGAAACGTGAGATGTCCCCGGTCCCGCGGGCGGCGCGTGGCGAGCGCTTTACGATGAACATCATTCTGCCCACGAAGGAGGGCGTGCAGCGCCAGTTTGAGGTGGACGGACGGCCTCTTTACAACGAGTACGGGAGCGGTATCGGTGGCGTGGTCATTCTGCGTGAGATCACAATGCCTCCCCCATCACAGAAGTCGTAATAAGACGCCGAGAGAGTGAGGGCACATGGACTGAGCAGACTGTTGGCAGTTGCGCCGAGACATACTCTGGAAGGAACCGCTCATGCTCAAGGCGTGATGCCACCCTGATAGGAGCCTCCTCAGGAGAGGTTGAGGCGCTGACCGCGCAAGCTGGGTCCTGTGTCATTCGTCTCTCGCTGTGCTTGACTTCACCTATCGGCCGACGCAATAGGACAGCGCGAGCGCCCAAGCCGATCCTATCCCTGCGCCGGATCGATCAAGCCGCGCTGCACGGCGTAGAGCGTCACATCCGTCTGCGTCTTGAGGTCGAGCTTGCGCATCAGGTTGGTGCGGTGTGTCTCGGCGGTGCGCGGGCTAATGGTGAGCTGCTCGCCGATCTCGTCGTAGGACATGCCACGCGCGAGCATCTCCAGCACCTCACGCTCGCGGTCGGTCAGCAGATCATAGCGGTCCGCTTTGCGCGGCGAGGGCCGGGCGCCAGAGGCGTAGGCCTCGACGATGAGATCGGTGAGCGGAGGCGTGAGGGAGCAACGTCCCGCCAGCGCTTCACGCAGCGTGGTCAGCATCATATCCGGGCTGGAGCCCTTGATCATGTAGCCGGTGGCTCCGGCGCGCAACGCCTCCATGACATGCAGCTCATCGCTATACATCGAGAGCGCGACCACGCGCGTCTGTGGTGACACCCGCACGATGCGCCGGATGACTTCGACGCCATTGAGATCGGGCAGCAGCAGATCGACAATCGCCAGATCAGGACGCAGCTGCTCCGCCCACTCCACGGCCGCCTTGCCGTACGCCGTCTCTGCCACCAGCGCGAACTCGGGGTACGCCGCCAGCAGACGGCGCAGTCCCTCACGCACAATCGGGTGATCATCCACCAGCAGGACACTCGTTACCTTCGTCATCTTCGTCCGACTCGTCATGGCTTGCTCTCCTTGCGTGTGCCGTGCTTGTCATACAAGGCGTCGCGCGTGGCGTCGCGCGTGGCCTCACGCGCCGCGTCTCGACTCGCGTCTCGTGCTGCGTCTCGTGCCGTGTCATGTGCTGCGTCTCGTGCTCTATCGCGGTCTGCATCGCGTGTGAGATCGCGCAACGCGTCGCGCT
>DATAOM010000130.1:0-2795 GCA_036265775.1 Ktedonobacterales bacterium
GCTCGCGCCTGCAACGTCCCGTACGGCGGCGTGGACGTGACCCGGCTGCTCGGCTCGCTCCGCATCCTGGAGGACGCCAATGGTCCACGGCTGGGCGTCAGTGACAAAGGCATCAGCCCGCTCAACTCGCTGCTGCACGCGCGGCAGGAGATGTTCGACAACGTCTATTGGCACCACACGAACCGCGCGATGATGGCGATGCTGCTGCGCGCCGTCCAGGAGGCGGTTGCGGCGGATGCGCTCGACCCGCAGGTCCTCTCGACGCAGGACGACGCCTCGCTCCTCGCGCTGCTCTCCGCGCCAGCCATGCCGCAGGCGACACGCGATCTGGTAGACGCATTGCGCTTGCGCCGTCCCTACAAGGTACTGCTGGAGATCAGCGGACGCGCTGGACGGGTCTATCACCAACTCGACGCTCTCTTCTGGGACCAGCCGAAGCGCCGCCGTGTCGAGATCGCGCTTGCAACTGCGCTTGCCGAAGGACTGGAGGCGGAGATTGCGCCGCACGACCTGCTGGTGGACATTCCCAAGCCGGAGAAGTGGGAGATGGATGTGCTGGTGCGCTTCTCGCGTCCGCCGCTGGGCATGGCGCGCCAAATGACCTGGACCGAGGCGACGGGGCAGCGTCCCAGCGACCTCGGCGTCTACGAGCAGCATCAGCGGCGCATCCGCATCGTGGCGAGCGAGCGCGTCCGCGAGCTCGTGGGTGATCGCGCCGAGGCGTTGCTGCTGCCCGCGCTGGAACGTGTGCCTGCGATGTGAGACCGGACGTAATTTGGAGCGCATGTGAGGAGTCTTAGCGGTGAGGCCTGTCTCACTCTCTGGCGGTTCAACCCGCATCTGAGGGCAGCGGGCGAGGCAGGTCTCGTCCTACACATACATCGCTCACCAGTCCCTTGATCTGGTATGCGATATGAGAGGATCGTCTTCGTGACTGAGAGCCAGTTCGCCGAGTATCTTCGCGTTGCCGACTCTGTGCGCCAGGCGCTCGCTCAGGGCATGCCCGTCGTCGCGCTGGAATCCACTGTCATTGCCCACGGCCTGCCCTATCCGGCCAATGTCGAGGTCGCCCGCGCGATGGAAGACGCCATTGCAGCCGAGGGCGCGACCCCTGCCACCATCGCCCTGCTGGACGGGCAGATCATCATCGGGCTGAACACGGAGGAGATCGAGCGGCTGGCGACCGAGGACAACGTGATGAAGGCGAGCCGCCGCGATCTGGGCGTCGCGCTGGCGTCGAAGCGAACCGCCGCGACGACGGTGGCTGGGACACTCGCCTGCGCCGCGCTCGTCAGCATCCAAGTGTTTGCCACCGGCGGGATCGGCGGCGTCCATCGCGGGGCCACGCAGAGCTTCGACATCTCGGCGGATCTGTCGGAGCTGGCACGCTCGCCCGTCGTCACTGTCTGCGCCGGAGCGAAGGCAATTCTCGATTTGCCACTGACGCTGGAGTATCTGGAGACGCACGGCGTCCCGGTTATCGGCTATGGGACCGACGAGTTGCCCGCATTCTATAGCCGCGAGAGCGGCCTGCGCGTGCCCCATCGCTGTGACACGCCGGAGGAGATCGCGCGCATCGCGGTTGCGCAGTGGCGGTCGGGCCTGGGTGGCGGCCTGCTCATCACCTGCCCCATTCCCGAAGAGCACGCCTTGCCGCGCGAGCATATTGATAAGGAGATCGCCATCGCGCTGGCCGAGGCGGAGGAGCAGGGTATACACGGCCCCGCCACGACGCCGTTCTTACTGGCGCGTCTGGCGCAACTCACCGGCGGCGAGAGCGTCGTCGCCAACCGCGCGCTGCTGCTCAACAACGCGGCACAGGCCGCGACCTTCGCCAAAGCGCTGGCGGACCTGTAGAATTGTGGCGGCTGCCACGTCAATATAGTGCCACGACACGGTGACCAAGGACGTGGGACTGTAACGCATGTTCCGTAAGCCAAAGAGCAAAGGGCGCTCAGGAGTAATACGCCGGTATGAGCAAACCCCGATTGACCGAGCGCGCGATAGCGGCTATCTCTGTGCTTGCGTTGCTCGCGCTCTTGCTGGTGGCCTGCGCCAGCCCGACCACCAGTGTAACGACGACGCCTACGCCGAGCGCGCCGACGACCCTCACTGCCACCGCGCCAGCGGTTGATCCCGACTACATCTACGACCAGCTCGCGACGATGACCTCGCGCTTCCAGCATCGTGAGGCGGGCTACGACACGGGGCTGCCGCCGGAGCAGAATGGCCACGACGAGTACGCCGATTACTGGATCGCCGAGATGACGCGCCTGCTCGCCGGGTTCGGCCCCACCTCGCATCTTGACCCCTTTCCCGTCGCTGGATGGGTGGGCCGTCCCGCGCCGAAGCCCGCCGGCAACGTTGAGGTTACAGTTCCCGGTATCACGCATCCCGAACAGATCGTGGTCATCGGTTGCCACTACGATGGTGAGGCGGTCTCGACGCAATCGGCGTATGACGACGCCAGTGGCTGCGCGATCATGATGGGCGTCGCCAAGGCGATGGCCGACTACTGGCGCGCGAAGCTTGTGGCGCCATCTCGCACGATCAAGTTCGTCCTCTTCGACGCTGAGGAGCAGGGCCTCTACGGCTCGTTCCACTACGTCAACCAGACGATCAACGGGCAGCTTGGGCAGATCACGGCGATGCTCAACGAGGAGCAGAGCGGTATCGCCTATCCCTTACGCTTCCTGGGCAAGACCAGCAATCCCGTCTTGCCACTGTATGTGCAGACATCACCGGTACAGGCCAACCAGGTGTACGAGAACCGCAACTCTCTTACCGTCCAGCAG
>DATAOM010000131.1:0-7839 GCA_036265775.1 Ktedonobacterales bacterium
GTGTGGTATACGCTGGTATTCCCTGACCAGCGCCACGTGTTCGCGCTTCCCCGGTCAGCGTGACCGCTACGAACGTCAGGCCGGTGAGTGCCCCTGCGGAAGAGCCGACGATGACATAGAAGTTCTCCCACCCGCTGAACGGATCCATGATGGCCTCCTGCCTGCCGTGCGCGCTTGTGCAGCCCCAGACGCCACGCACACCGACAAGCGCTATTCCGGCGCGCGTTATTCTGGCGCCAGATTGACTGGATTGAAAGGCTCGTCAGCGCCTATCCTCTATGATCTCACGGGCTGCCCGCGCTCCTTCTCGCGCCGCGCCTTCCATGTATCCTTGGAACTCGATGGAGCAGTGCTCGCCCGCGAAGTGAGTTGGTCCCTGCCGGGCGCCCTCGTAGCCAGCGAATTGCGTGTATTGCCCCACACGCCAGCACGAGTAGCTGCCCAGCAAATTGGGATCGCCAGTAGCATAGCTCAGCGCCGCTCTGTCGGTGTAGTGCGCGCTGATACCGGGAAAGACGAACTCCAGTTGCTTCAGACAATCCTGCGCATAGCTCTGGATGCCCGGAAAATCTTCGCTGGTCGTATAGGGCGCAGGTGGCGTGTAGGCGGCTCCCCGGCGTCCACTCGTATAGTTCAGCAGCAAGCCGTGCGAGCCTTCTTGGCCGATGGACGCGTCCCAGACCGTCTGCATATCCAGGTCCGTGACAAGAAAGCCGCTGTGCATGCCGGGCCAGGGACCGTGATCGTACCAGTAGCGCTCATCGAATTCGAGGATGAGCTTGGAGATCGTCCCATAGCCCAACTGCTCGATAGCCGTCTGCTTCAGCGCGTCAAACCCGGCACGCTGGTAATCGACCTGCCGCAGGGCGCTGAACGGGAGCGTGAGAATAACCTCGTCGCACTCTACCTGCTCGGAGCCGTTGGCAGTGGCAAAAGTCAGGTTGACTCTCTTACCTGCGCGTTCGAGCGCCACCAGCCGGTGGCGCAGGTGAATACTCCCATTCGGCAGACTGCTGGCAATCGCCTGCGGCAATCGCGCATTCCCGTCCACAATCTCTGTTGTCGCATGCAATGGCCCGGCTGTGCCTACCTCGTCTGCCTCGTCCCAAGCGCCGAAGCCAAACTGGTAGACGAGATTCAGCGCGCTCTGCTCAGTGGTCTCAAGTCCGTTGATTCCCCTGCATGCTGAGTCAAGGTAGCGCCCAAGTAACCTTGTATGCCCACCAGGAACGTGCCGCTTGATCCAGTCATACGCGCTCACGTGGTCCAGTTGGTATCCATCCTGGGTAAACTGAGCATGCGTCGTCGGGTAGCCCGCCGCCTGATATTGCTCGTGCAACACAGGAGCGAGCGCCGCGAAGTCCTCGGCGAATTCATCCGCACGATGGGCGCGCCCATCGAAATAGAAGAGCGGTTGGGATCGCCCCACTGCGCCACGATCCAGTTCCCGCGTTCCCAGACCAAAGCGCGCGATTAGCTCGCGCATCGCCGTATGATCGGCGTCGATGAACTCGCCGCACCACTCGCTCACCAGGCCATCCGCCCACGTTGTGGTATCCGAATGTATGCGGCCACCAACGCGATCCGCCGCTTCGTAGATGTCGCACGCAACGCCAGCGTCTTGCAGAGTTAGCGCCGCCTTGAGTCCCGCGATTCCCGCCCCGACGATGGCGATGCGTGGGGTCATAAGTCTTTCCTCGTGTTGTGTGCGGATAAGCGCCGCGCCCTGATTGTACCGCGTTTACTGGGAATGAGTTGTCGCGCGCTCAACCAATAGCTCCCTTGCCTTCTTGGATTGAGCGGCATAGGATACAGGCATACTCGGGTAGTAAGCACGTCATGTGATAGAGACGAGGCTCGCTGATGCAGCAGGAAGAAGCCGTCCCCTGGGATCCTATTCCCCACGAGTTCAACCGTCTCTCTGATCTCGATGTGAGCGATCTGAGGGAACTCCGCTGGCCGCCTGAAGATGGCGTCTCCATCATCGTCTCAAGCCCGCCACTGGAATCGCTTAATGAGGAGCATCAGTGGCGGCTTGTGTTCCGCGTCGCCGCCTACATGTCACACGGATACGATACGTGGGCTGGCGCTCTCCCATTGACGTGGCCCGCGCAACAATGGGCGGTGGATGGATGGCAGGTGGCTATGTGGGAAGTGGCGAATTCGCTCCTTATGCGCCAGACCGTCGATTATATACAAAGAGATAGGTTTCACCATTACGTTGTAATGGCTCATGACATCGCCTACGAATTTGTTGCGAGCGAATACCGGGTTGAGGATCTCGGCATAGCACCCTAGATGTGCCTGCCCGATAGTCATTGCATTTTTCACCGCCGACTGTGTATGTGTTCGCCATAGCGGCGCTTGCCCAACGACCGATTGCGGCGTACGATAACAGCCGAGCCAGTTCATCTATCAGGGAGCGTTGCCATGTCCACCACCACATCAACGTCCAAGCGCATCGTCGTCCGTGGCGCCTGCCCGCACGACTGTCCTGACACCTGCGCCACGCTCACCGAGGTGGATAGCGCAACCGGGCGCGCAGTCAAATTCTCCGCCGATCCCGATCACCCGATCACGCAGGGCTGGCTCTGCGCCAAGGTGCGTCCCTATCTGGAGCATGTCTACCATCCCGACCGCCTCCAGTATCCGCTGCGCCGCGTCGGACCCAAAGGCTCTGGAGAATGGGAGCGCATCACCTGGGATGAGGCCATCGCCGAGATCGCCTCGCGCTGGCAGGCGATCATCGCCGAGTATGGCGCCGCGGCGATTCAGCCGTATTCCTACAGCGGCACGCTCGGCCTCGTCCAGAACAAGGTCTGCGCCGAGCGGCTGTGGAACCGCATGGGCGCGAGCGGACTGCAACGCTCGATCTGCGGCGCGGCGGCGGAGGCGGCGGTCCAGGCGACGCTCGGCGCGCGGATGGCTCCTGATCCAGCCGACATCCTGCACAGCAAGCTCATCCTGCTCTGGGGACACAACCCCGCCAGCACCGGGCCACATTTCATGCCGCTGCTGCGTGAGGCCCAGCGCAACGGCGCGAATGTCGTCGTCATCGATCCGCGCCGAACCATCACCGCGCGTTCGGCGGACCTGCACATTGCGCCACGTCCAGCGACCGACGGCGCGCTGGCCCTCGGCCTGATGCACTTCCTCTTCAGCGAGAACCTCCACGACGAGGCGTGGCTGGAGGCCAACACGATTGGCTGGCGCGAACTACGCGACCGCGCCGCCGAGTACCCCCCAGAACGTGTCGCGGCGATCACCGGCCTCAGCGTCGAGACGATCACCGACCTCGCCCGCCGCTATGGAACAACCAAGCCCGCGCTGCTCAAGTTCGCCGACGGCGTACAGCGCCATGGCAACGGCGGCCAGACGGCGCGCGCCCTCTCCTGCCTGCCAGCCATCGTCGGCCAGATTGGTGTGCGCGGCGGCGGCCTCTTTTATAGCATGAGCGACTGGGTGCGTTGGGACACCGAGGCGCTTGGCCACGCCAGCGAATGCCCACCTACTCCGCGCGTCGTCAACATGAATCGCATCGGCGCGGCGCTTCTTGGCGAGGTGGCGGACCCGCCAATCCAGTCGCTCTTCGTCTTCTGCGCCAATCCCGTCGCCTCCAGCCCCAACGCCAGCAAGATCATCCAGGGCATGCGCCGCGACGATCTCTTCACCGTCGTCCACGACCTTTTTATGACTGACACCGCGCGTGAGGCCGATATCGTCTTGCCCGCCACCAGCCAGCTCGAACAGGTAGACCTACACAAGCCGTACGGCCATCGCAACCTGCAGTACAACGCGGCGGCCATCGCGCCGCTCGGCGAGGCGAAGAGCAACTGGGACGTCATGCGTCTGCTCGCCGCTGCGCTGGGCTACGACGAACCATGGCTGCGCCAGAGCGCCGAGGAGGTCATCCGCGAGGTCGTGGATGCCACCCGCGTGAAGAATCCGCTGTTAGAAGGCGTCACTCTGGAGCGCTTGCAAGCCGAGAGCACGGTCCCGCTCAGCATCCCACCCGAATCCTCGGTCCCCTTCGCCGATCTACGTTTCCCGACGCCCTTTGGCAAAGTGGAACTGCGCTCCGAAGCGCTGGCCGCGCAGGGACTCGACCCGCTTCCCGACTACCAGGAGCCAGCCGAGTTCGCCGCGCGCCCAGAAGGCGATACACGCCTGACGCTGATCTCGGGCGCCGCACACCACTTCGTCTCCAGCAGCCTCGCCAACCAGCCGGGGCTGCTCGCCAAAGAGGGCGAGCCCTACATTGAGTTGCATCCCGCCGACGCTGCCGTGCGTGGCATTTCCTCTGGCGATCTGGTCGAAGTGGCGAGCGCGCGTGGCTCCTGCCAATTGCGTGCTGTCGTCACCGACGCCGTACGGCAGGGCGTCGCCATCGCGCCGAAGGGTCGCTGGGCGCGGCTGGGAGCGGACGGGCGCAACATCAACTGGACAACTTCCGATGCGCTAGCCGATCTGGCAGGACAAAGCACATTCCACAGCAACCTCGTCGAGGTACGCCTGGTGTCGGATAAGCAAGCGACGCAAGCCGCTGAGGTGGTCGTGGCGGACTGAGACGCCTCGCACCAGATAAAACTAACGCTATTAGGTTAAAAACTAATCTCGTTAGTTAGATACCCCATTTTGGCCACCTAAAAACTAAAGGGATTAGCCAGAAAACTAATCTCATTAGCGGAAAAACTAAAGGGATTAGGTAAATTATTGTCCTTTAGTGTGACTGTGGGATGAATTGGACCGCTCCGTTGGCGCCGACCTGCAAGACATAGATGGTGCGGTCAGGGAACTCCGCCTGGAGCGTGGAGCGGTCGTCGCTGGTCGCCGCCCAGGCATAGATTGTCGCGCCAGTAAGATCAGGATCATTGAGCGGGAAGAGGACGTAGTTGTAGATCGCCCGGTCGTCGGTCACCACCAGCGCGTGCGGCTGCTGGAAGGCGTAGATCGCGCCCACATCTACCGGCTCCCAGATTGGCAGGCCAGAGTAGTTCGCGCGCAGCGTAGCCTGGCGCGGCAGGTAGTAGAGCGCATTGCAGCCGATCAGCGCGACGAGCAGGCCAGCCACAGCGAGCCGTCCGGTAATGGTCGCCGCGCGCTTCGTGATGGGGCGCTTGACTGCAGCCCATGCCCAACGCGCCGCTCGCCCAGACGCATCGGCGAGACTCGTCGCGCCACGCGCCGTTAGCAACAGCAGAAACGGCAGCGCCTCGTAGAGATAGCGCGGGCCGAGATAGATGCCGTGATAGAAGTAGCCAACCTGGAGCGCGAGCAGCAGAACGATCATCGCGCCAAAGAAGACATCCCAGCGCGTGACGCGCCGCCGCACGAGATACGCGCAGGGCAGCAGCGCCAGCGTGAGGTAGAAGGGCCAGCCGTAGAGGGTTGTCTGCAGTGCGGTGAGGAGCTGATCGAGGATGACGAGACCCGCTGCGAGGGTGTGCTGACCGTAGAAGCCGATATCTGGTCCGAAGCCGTAGCGGTCAGATGGGCTGAAGATGGCGCGTGGCGCGGTGAGCGGATCGCCGGTCTGGCAGGTGTTGTAAAGGACATAGATGTTGGCCGTGACCACCAGCGTAAGTGCGGCGAGCAGCGCGCCGATGAGCAGCCGTCGCCACTCCGCCATGAGCGCGCGCCGGTTGGCGAAGATGACGAACGCGGCGGTCGCTCCGCCAATCACTAGGCCGCTCAACTCGCGCGTCAGGAAGAGGCCACCAGCAAAGACCACCGCCAGCGCCAGATCGCTCCCGCGCCTGTATCTGTCGAAACGGGCGAAGAAGAGCAGGCAGTAGACCACGAAAAAGAGCGCTACAGCATGGCTGAGATACGAGGCGGCGAGGTAAATATAGAAGCCGGAAAGCGCGCCGAGTACGAGCGCCAGCAGGCCGGTTGGCCCGTTGTAGAGCAGCTTACCGAGACGGTAGACGCCCCACAGCGCCAGTGTCCCCAGCAGCGGCTCGACGATCCATGGCGCGCCAGCGAGCATTCCCAAGGCGAGCATCGCCGAGGTTCCCGGCGCATACTGCGCGAACCAGCGTCCCGCGCCCGCGATCATGAATGGGCCTTGGAACGCCGCCAGATCATTGGGCGGAGTGGCGGCGAGGCGTCCGCTGGCGAAGATCTTGGCTTGGAAATAATAGGCGCTGGCGTCGAGGATGTGCGGTTCGCCATGGAACTGGACGAGCGCGACGGTCAGCGTCGCCGCGAACGAGCCTCCCGCGACGAGCAGCGCCAGCGCGTCCCAGCGATTAATGCGCCAGAGCGTAGTTGGAATCCTGCGCCAGAGCGAGCCAAGGCGATCTGCTGTTGAGCGCGTGAATACGGCGATCCCTGGACGGGACGCGATCGAGGTCAGGATGAGCGCGAGCAGAAACAGCAGCCCGACGAGCGCTAGCGACCAGAGCAGCGCGCGCGCGACCAGATTGACGACCTCGGCGGCGAGGGGCCAGGGTTGCGTGGGAAAGTAGATGCGTTGCTCGTCCTGCGGAACGCCAGGGGCGAGCGTACGCGCGACGACGTAACGATCGTTGCGGTCTACCACCACTTCGGCGCAGGGCGTATTATCGCAGAGAAACTGAAGGCTGGTGGGCGTCTCCGGACGGATGAGGCTCGCGCTGAACGTCACTGTCTCGCCTGCGGGCAAGGCGAGCAGCGCGCTATCTGGCTTATAGTGGCGCGCGTCAGACTCGCCGCCATCCGTCACGACCGCCGCGCTGAGATCGCCCCAGTCGCTGTAGCTCGGCATGTCACGCATCCACGCCTGGAACTGGTAGTAGGGCGATGAGGCGAGACGCGCGAAGTAGGCGGGATCCTGGTCAAAGTTGTTGAGGCTGTCGCTGCCGTCGATCTGAATCTCGCGTGTCGTCACGCTGGGGCGGATGACAAGAACCTCAGTGGGGCGTTTCGTCCAGGTCAACGCAAGGCGCTGGCCGTCGATCTCGAACTCGCCGCTCGTCGCGGTCATGGTGACGCGCAGGGGGACTCGCGCGGCGGCGAAGCTGCCATGTTCGATCAGCAGCAGCGTGAGGCCAATCACGGCGAAGATGAGGATATGCGCGAGCGTATGGCGGGGCGCCATCCACAATCTGCTGTTCTTCACACGTCCGCCCTGTTCATCTCATCGCGCCGCTCGCGACCATTGTACATGCTATATACGCCAGCGCACGCAAGATCGCGCGTGGTACCCCCGCATAGTTACGTTGCGCTTCCGGCGCCGACCCCGTATAATCGCCAGCAGGCTTCTCCGCTGGATGGAGGTTTCATATGCAGTCAGTGCGCGCAACCAGCTCAATGCCTCTCATCGATGCCACGGTGTATCGCCCTGGCGCTCCAGTGGCCTGCCTCCTCATCCTCGTTCCGATTCTCGCCGCGATCGGACTGAGCGTGGCGCGCCTCGTCTACGGCGTCGCCATTCCGGTGTGGGCGGCGCTCGCGCTCGCCGGCTGGATCGTCCTCGCGCCGGTCTTCTGGCTCTTGATGAGGACCGTCCGTGTGACGGCGTTTGGCATTGCGACGGGCCGCATCTGGACCGAGTGGAAAGAGATACTGTGGGGCGATATCACGCGCGTCGAGTGGCGCGGCGCGAGCATCCATATCCTCGGCCCGAATGGCGCATCGCTCAGCTTCGCGCCACGGCTGCTGCATGACAACCGCGAGTTGCGCCAGTATCTCACCAACCGCGTTAGCCCACGACTAATTGCGACGCCCTTAGTCAAGCCAACTGAGGACGATCAGGAGCGTCCAGCGATTATCCGTCCCATAGGGGTCTCTGCGACGCAGATGCGTGAGCGTCCAGCGTTGTCGCTACGTCTGAGCGCGCTGGTCGTCTTCGCGCTG
>DATAOM010000132.1:0-2900 GCA_036265775.1 Ktedonobacterales bacterium
GCCTGACGCTCCTCCTGGGGTTGGCGTTTGCGCTGAGAACGGCGTCATGGTAGGTGTGGGGCCAGTAAACGGCGTCGGTGTCTGGCAGGGTGTCGTGGTGGGGCCAGGCGTCCCGCTGCCCGGCGGCCCTCCCAGTGGTCCGCGCGCCAACAGCGCGGCGAATAACCCGACCAGCGTCACGACCACGATGGCTGCTGCGGCGCCCCCCCAGATACGCCCATTCCCGGTGAAAAACCTGCGCTGTCCGCCGTCCATGATCCGCCTCCATACGCCATCCCAGACCTCCACACGCAGCAAAGGCGCGCGCTGGCCATTCAGCAACGACGCGATGGTCTCGAAATCGCCCAGGTTGCGCTGGCAGGAGGCGCAGGCCGTCGAGTGTTGCGCGATGCGCCGCGATTCGTCTGCGAGGAGCAAGCCGTCGCGCCAGGCGGAGAGCGTGGCGCCATCTAGCCCAAGGTCGCAGGGAGGGAGCGCGCGTGTCGTCATGATCGCCCCTCCTTGCGCAGGTAGACCTCGCGGAACTGCGCTCGCGCCCGCCAGAGTGCGACCTTCGCCGCCGAGAGCGACATGCCGAGCGTCTGCGCCGCCTCCTCCGCCGAGAAGCCGCTCACCTCGCGCAGGATCAGCAGCGAGCGCGCTCGCGGCGGCATCTCCAGCAGCGTCTCGCGCACGAGATCGCGTTCGGCGAGGCGCCAGGCGGGATCGCTCATGCTTGGCTCGAAGGCGTCATCGAGCGGTCCGGCGGCCCCGACGGGCGCTTTCTTGCGCCGGGCCAGTTGCAGCGCGAGGTTGGTCGCCACGCGAAAGAGCCAGGCGTCGGGGCGGTCATAAGCGCGAATGGCGCCGAAGCGCTGCCACGCGCGTAGGAAGGTCTCCTGGCAGAGATCGCTCGCGCTCTGCCGGTCGCCGGTCATGCGCCAGAGGTAGGCGGAGAGGCGCGCCTCATGCGCGCGAAAGAGGCCCTCGAACTCATCGAGCGTTGTCTGTGCGGAGTCTGGCTGAGAGTAACCCCACCCACCGCCGTCACTCTCATCCTCCGCCTCTGGATCGAACGCGGAATCAAAGGATGGGTCCAACCCACGTCTCGCCGCGTAAAAGCGCCCCCACACTATAGCTGCGCCTGCGCGCTGGAGCCACGATGGGCGCAGAGGCAGGCGCAACCGAGAGCGAATGAGCATGGAAGGCTCCTGACGGCTGACAGGCGTTGCTGGCGATAGAAGGAATGCGCGGCGCTCATCCCATACATCCGTGACGCGGCGAAATGGTTACATGATAATTCGCGTGTCCAGCAAACAGACCGCAGGAGAGGCGCAAGGCGCAGTGTGAAACGAAAGGCAAACGAAACGGGCTCCCCACATGAGGGAACCCGCGTCGTAGAATGCGAGCACGTCCAGCGTCGTGGCGAGGAGGCCATGCGCCTGAGGCGGAGAAGGGCGCTGACCATATCGCGTTCTGCGAGCGCTGTGCAGACTAGGCGGACTAGTAGGCCGCTGCCATTGCACGCGTCTCCGGGCCGGCGATGCCATAGATCAGCGCGCCCAGCGTGCCCAGAATCAGGACAGCCACAAACCAGCCCCAGCGGCCGATCTGCGCTGTCTTGATCAGGCCGCCGATCCAGCCGATCAAGCCAAGGATTCCGCCTACGATCAGGAGGCCCGTGCCGATCAGAATCGGCAACCCGCCCTGTGAGGCGCAATCTGTGCTGATCGTCGTTGCGCCGGTCCCAGCGCAACTGGCGACGGCTGCAGCTCCCACGCCATAGGCAACGGCTCCAACAATACCAAGCAGGATGGCGGCAATACTAAGGAAAAGAATGGTGCGCTTGCTCAAATGTGTGCTCCTTTGGTTCGACGACAGGCGCCGGCCCGCGCCGTTGTGGGCATCTCACGAAGTACACCCGAACGAAGACTTTCCGCCCACCGCGATTCTAACAGGTGAGCTTCCGACACACAAGGCCCACTGTTCGCTCTCTCTTCATTGCTGGAGCAATAGCGGCATTAGGCAAGAAGGGCGATGCTGTGGCGAACCGCAAACGCCGCTCGACTTCACATTTGGAAGCATGTATGCACAGCCATGTATGCACAGCCATGTATGCACAGCCATGTATGCACAGCCATGTATGCACAGCCATGTATGCACAGCCATGTATGCACAGCCATGTATGCACAGCAAGGAAATCGAGATGTCCGGTGGAGGGAATAAAGGATGTGGACTCTCCCACCCGTTCACGAGGCGCAGGGAGCCGCAGCGAACTGTGGCGGCATACGCTGGCCGTCGTGGTTTCTGCCATCCTCGGCGGCCTGGCGTCCGGCGCGTAGCGCGCTGATCGTAGTTTCATTCACGCTGACACTCCACCTCGTGGGAGCGGTTGGCGAGAGCGATATGGGATTGACTGTCGGAGCGCTTGCCGCGCCGGCGGCGCATCACGCGGCGGCGACTGAGCGCGGCGTCGCCGCCGAATCGCTGCTCTTTGGCGGGACCGACCCAGACTGTATCATTGCCGACCAGGCCGGGCAGCCGATGACGCGCGCCGAGCTTTCGCGCCCCTATACGCTGGGAGTGCGGCTGGGCGAGTATGGAAGCGCATGCGCGTTGCCAGGCTGGTATACGCCAACTCCGCCGAGCGTCCCGACACGACAGGGAAAAGTCATCCTGGTGAGCCTGAGTCAGCAGTGGCTCTGGGCGTTTGACAATGGCCAGCTACTCTTTGCGACGCCCGTCGCCACCGGGCGTGAGCATCTGCGCACACCGACCGGCGTCTATCAGGTGATGAGCAAATCCGCCGATGTCACGTTCCACTCGCCCTGGCCTCTAGGCTCGCCGTACTACTACACGCCGGAACACATCAACTATGCGCTGCTGTTCCGCGCTGGCGGCTTCTACATCCACGACGCCCC
>DATAOM010000133.1:0-10061 GCA_036265775.1 Ktedonobacterales bacterium
CCGTCAGGCTGAGTTGTGCGCTGCCGACGAGCGAGCCGTCCTCGGCGTGAGCCACCAGCAGGACCCGCGCGCCCGCTTCAACTTGGGCGATGGCGTTCTGCCAGTAGCGCCGTACCGCGCTCTCGTCGAGCGGCGTCATAAAGCCAAGCGAGACTCCGCTCGCGACGGCGTCTCGCAAGATGTGGGTGAGGTCATGGACGACATCGCGGGCCTCAGCCGCAGTCAGGGATTGTATGCGAGCCACCAACGATGTCCTCCATACGGCGATGGCAATTATCTCTACTGATATACGGGGTCATGTGACACGCCTGTGGTAGCCGATTCATGCAAGGAAACTATACGGCGCAAAGGAGATCTGAGGACAGAAGGTGTCTGCTGCGCCCAAGAGAGTGTTATGAACCACCGATCAAGTTGAGCAGCTTGGGGAGCAAGACAAAGCCTCCCCTCCGGCCGCTTGACGACCATCAGGCGCATGCCCTGCTCCTGCGTTGTCGCTCAGACCGCGCGCACTTCGGCGAGCCGCTTGACTGCGTGCTCGTCGTCCCAGCAGACGGCGGCTTCCCATGCGGCCCACGCTTGCGCGGCGATGTCGTACGCCTCGTCGTCGAGGTCGGCGGCGTTGTGGGGCATCACCAGGTCGAGGTCGGGGACGTCGACGTGCGCCTCGTCCCAGTCGATCAGCGCGACCCGATCTGCGGTCATGCGGATGTTGCGCGGGTTGGGGTCGCCGTGGACGACGCAGGTCTGACGTCCGACGAGCCGCGCCCACGCCGCTCGGCATCGCGCAACGCCCTCAGGCGGCATCGCGCCGAGGTCGATCTTCGTCCCGGTCTCGGCGTGCAGGAGGTCGGTCGACGATCGCCAGCCCGGGCGCTGCGGCCACCCCGGCGTCAACCGATGCAATTGGCGGAGCGTGCCGGCCACGCGACGCCAGTCGGCCTCCGTCTCGGGCGGACCGCCTTCGACGTAGGTCATCACCACCACACCGTCGGCGAACAGCCGGCCATCCGTCGTCGGGATCGGCGTCGGCACGGTCAGCCCTGCACGGTCGAGGCGTTCGAGGAGCGCGGTCTCCCACGCGAGATCAGCGTCGCTCCTGGCGCCGAGACGACCGACCGCGAGGCGCCCGTTGACGCGCACGCTCCACACGTCGTTGGCCACTCCGCCAGCGAGCGGTTCGATGCGCACGACGTCGTTACCCCACTGCTTGAGCGCCTCCCAGCCCACTGGCCATATCCTTCCCTTCATGCTCCCCTTCACGCAGCGCAAGATCACGCCCCCTCGACACAAACGAAATGCTGTCCATTCGTCGGCAGAACTCTCATGGTCCCGCGAGTGCAGCCAGTAGGCTATTTTGCCTGGGTCAGTCGCTTCCGTCGCTTGGCCCATGACGACGAGCGTCTTCCCGCGCTCCTCGCTGGCCTGCCTGTCGTCGCCTTCATCTGCCTCTTGCTCCCCAAGGTGCTCAACTTGATCAGTGATTCAGAACACCTTCTTAGACGATCTGACCGCGATTCCACTCTAGCTGTGAGCCGGCGTGTCTGCCTCTGCGATCGGCGACTCCATCCGATGTCAAAATTGGTTCTTGCCTGCATCACTGGCGCGCCGTATACTGGCGTGGCGCAAGTAGGCGCGCGACGTACGCGCCGTGCGGAATCGCGGTCAGCGCCGGGAAGATAGGGCTGGGGACCGCGTCAGGCAGGGGAGGTGGCCAAATGGCCCATTTTACCTGGTTTACCTGGTCTCGGTTGCACAGGCGCGCGCTCTTCGCCGGTGTTGGTATCGTACTCATACTCGCCGCCGCATCATTGTATGCCGTTCGGGCTGGCGTCGGCGCGCAACCCGCCTCGAAGACGGTGTCTACGACAGGGGCGGCGCCACTGGTACGCACGGGCGTCCTGACCGGCGCGATGTTAAAAGCGTCCAATGCGTCTGCCACGGCCCAGCCAGCGGCGCCGTATCTGACCCCGCTCACCGCTGACCAGCGCGCCGCGTATGAGCGGCAGGTGAAGCAGCATCCGCAGGCGGCGACAGGCCCGGTGGCGAAACGCAAGTCCAGTGACAGAATCTCGCCAAACTTCGTCGGGGGCGGCTCAACTCCGCTGTTTGTGCGCTCGGCGGAGGGGTTGAGCAGCGCGCAGGGCGGCGGCGCGGCGCAGGCGAACGTGGCGGTGGCGACGGATCTGAGCTATGTGATGGAGGCGGTGGATAACGCCGTCGGGATTTACCGCACGTCGAGTGGCGCGCTGGCGTTTGGTCCATATTCGGCCAGCTCGTTCTTCACACCGATCAAGCAAACCGGAACCATCTTCACGCAGCCACAGACCTACTACGACACCATGCGTGACCGCTGGGTGGTGATCTGGAATGAGCGGAAGCCCGGCGCACCGACATTCGCGCATGGCTACATCGACGTGGCGATCAGCGTGACGAACTCGCCCACCCAACCCGTGCCCGGCGCGCAGTATTATGAGTACCAGTTCAGCGCCAACTTCCAGAGTGGCGGAGGCGAGGGCTATTGCGACTTGCCGACGCTGGGGATGGACTACTGGGGACTGTATATCAGTTGCGCCATGTTCGACACCAGCGACGACTCGTTCCTCGGCAACTCCACCCTGGCGATCTCGAAGGCGGGGTACTACAGCAATAATCCCGCGGGCGGGGGAACCAAGGTCTTCAACAACATCGTGACCTGTATCAACACGTGCAGCGGCGCGCCAGACAACCGCAACGCCCTCCGTGTCAGCCCGGCGCTGGAGGATGGCACGCCGGACGCCGAGTGGATCGTGGCGACGGCGGCCGGGTTTGGCTCCGCCGCGAGCAATGCCCTGAACGTCTGCGCGCTGACCAATACCAGCGTGCTTGGCAGTGGCGGCACGCCGACATTTACGTGCTTTAACGGCCAGACACCGGACACCTACGGCGATCCGGTGAGTGTACGCCAGTCGGGGACGGGGGTGACGCTCCCGCCGGACATCGGGACGAAGCAGGTGATCTTCCGCTCCGGCAGCCTGTGGATCGCGCTGACGGACGGCGCGGCGGGCTATGACCGCATCTACTGGGTCGAGATCCGTCCGGCGCTCTCGTTCCTGGCGACGCATAACCCACAGTGGTCCGACGCCTTCCAGACACCCGACTCCGGCTTCTTTGATAATGGCGGCGGCTCGGACCTCTTCACGCCGGCGATCATGCCATCGCAGGAGGGCGACGCGTTGATGATGTTTACCCTCTCAGGCCTGTCGAACTTCCCGACGCTGGCGTATACCGGGCGGCGCTCGTACGATACGCCGCACCATATGGGGCAGGATTCGTTCTCGACGCCGGTCGGCACAGCCGGGACAAGCTCGCACCTAGTCAGCGTGTGGAGCAGCTATTCCAGTTGCGCGATGCAGCTCAACTCGGTGACGCGCGGCACGCTCTGGTGCGGCCTGGAGTATCATTCGACGACGGCCAGCCCAGGCTGGAACACGCGCCTGGCGCAGTTCCGCCTTGAATAGCGCGTCTGTTGGCTCCTGACGCGCCGCTGGGTGCGCTATGATGCTGGCATGAACAACACAGACAATGCAGAGGACGCGGAGGAGACGGACGAGCGGCTGGCGCAGGAGGTCGTGCCGGCGTTCGTCCGGCAGCGCGTTCTCCACCTGGGACGCCGGGGCGAGCAATGGCTTGCCGAACTCTCCGGCGTGATCGCGCAACTCGAACGCGCGTGGTCGATCACGGTGGGACGGGCGCTCGCGGGTGGGACCGGCTCGTTTGTGGCCCCGGCGCGGACGGCGGAGGGCGGCGACGCCATCCTCAAGATCGCGATCCCCGAGGTGGGCTTCGCCGACGAGCTACGCGTGCTGGAGAGCGCGCAGGGGCACGGCTATGTGCGCCTGCTGGCGGCGGACCGCGAGCGCGAGGCGATGCTCCTGGAGGCGCTCGGCCCGCCGCTGGGTTCGCTCGCCCTGGCGCCAGAGCGGCAGATCGCGCTCTTATGCCAGATGCTGCGTCAGGCATGGCAGGCGCCGCGTCCGGCTGGTCTGGTGGTGACGCCGGACGACGAGAAGGCGGGAAGCCTCTTCCGTCTGGTCAGCCGCCTGTGGGAGGAGTTGGGGCGCCCGTGTTCGGAGCAGGTCGTGAATCTGGCCTTGCGGTACGCCGAGCGACGCGCGGCGGCATTCGACCTGGAGCATTGCGTCGTGGTTCACGGCGATCCCCATCCGTGGAACGCGCTGCAAGGACGTGCGCCGCGTGTGGGCGCGGAGGCGGGATTCGTCTTCGTGGACCCAGTCGGATTCCTCGCTGACCCCGCATACGACCTGGGAGTCGTGTTGCGCGACTGGTGTACGCAGCTCCTGGCGACGGCAGATGCTGAAGCCGCCGCGTCGCTGGCTCGCCGCTACTGTGCGCTGCTGAGCGCGCATACCGGCGTCGAGGAGAAGGCGATCTGGGAGTGGGGCTTCCTCGAACGGGTGTCCAGCGGCCTGTATTGTCTGGAACTGGGCATCGAGGAGTTGGGCCGGCCGTTCCTGCAAACGGCGGAGATGCTCAGCGCTGAGCAAATCTGAGCGAACCTAATAGTCAGGAACAGAAGAAATCCACGGTCGGGTTTCCACCATTGCTGACAAAATCAATGTGGAAGCTACCCGAAATAAACGATCCATCAACATGCACGGTGTCTGTACCGCCTGGCCCAAGGCTGCCGCCAGTATTGTCAACGTTCACTGAGCCATCACTCACGTTAGCGATCGACCAATTAAGGGTCCCTGTCTGACCAGAATTCTGCACTGTGAGCGTGGCATGGATGTCGTTGCCGCAACTAAATGAGGTCGGCCCTCCAGTCACCGAAATGGTTGGTGGGATCGGCGTGTTCGTTGGCGTCGGCGGGTTCGGTGTGTCTGTCGGCGTTGGTGGACGCGGCGTCGGCGTCGGCGTGTTCGGGCCGGTTGTGACGGTTGGCGGATAGGGTGTGCGGGTTGGGCGCGGCGTCGGCGTGCGCGTGGGCAGCGGCGGTCGCGGCGTGGGCGTCGGCGTTCCAGGGCCGGTTGTGGCGGTAGGCGTCATGGCGTAGGCGGTTGCGGTCTGCGCCAAAGCATTGTACGTCGCGTCGGTGGTCAGGGTGTTGGTGGGAGTCACTTGCCCGGTTGGCTTATCCGTCGAACTCCCGCCTCTTATGAACAGACTGGCCCCACAGAAGACCGAGACCGCGAGCAGCACCGCCGCCAGCGCGATCAGCAACATCGGCTGGGGAAGCCTGCGACGGCCGTCGTCATCGCCACGGGTTGGGCCATTGCCGCCGGTGTTTCCACCATTGCCGAAGCCACCTGCGCCGCCAGAGCCGCTGTAACCATTGGGGGCCCCAGTGTTCCGCGCGCCGCCAGCGGTCCCCCATCCACTGCCGGGGCCGCCGCTGCTACGGGCGCTACCGCCAGCCCCAGTTCCACTCGTGGCTCCGCCATTCGCGCCTCGCCGGGAGGACTGTGGCGCGGGAGGCGGTGATTGGACGCGAAGTGGTGGGGCAGCCTGTGGGACGGCTGGCAGCGGAGCGGACTCCATCGCGGAGAGCCGGGGGAGATCGTTCGCGGCGCTCGGTGGTGGCGCGCCTGCTGGGGCGACCGGGAACGCCGAGCGGGGCAACGCCACCGTCTCTTCCGTCTCCTCAGAGGCGCCTTTTCGGCCTCGGGAGACGGTCATGTCGCTGCGGTACTGCTGATCAACGCGCTGCAAGGCGTCACGCATGCTCGCCGCGTTGGCGTAGCGGTCCGCTGGGTCGCGGGCGAGCGCGCGCATCACGACGGCGTCAAGCTCGGGCCAGATGGCGGGGTTGAGCTGCGAGGGTGGCACGATGGGATCATGGAGGACGCGAGCGGCGACAGCGTAGGGGCCATCGGCGACGTGTGGGGGGCGTCCGGTGAGGAGCTCATAGAGGACGGCGCCCAGCGCGTAGAGGTCGGCGCGATGGTCCACACGTTGCTGCCCATCGAGCTGCTCCGGCGCCATGTACTGTGGCGTGCCGACGGGTAGGCCGGAGCCGGCGAGCGTGGGCGTCTGCCTGGGCGTGTGCTCGATCTCGATGCGGCGGGTGATGCCGAAGTCGGTGAGCAGCGCGCGATCTTTGCTGAAGAGGATGTTGTCAGGCTTGACGTCGCGGTGAATCAGCCCAAGCGCATGGACGGCGGCGAGGGCGGAGGCGATCTGCATGCCGACGGTGACAGCGTCGATGGGGTGAAGCCGCTCGCCACGATTGAGGATATCGCGCAGGGAGCCGTCGAGCAGGGGCATGACGAGGTAGAGGTATTGTCCCTCCTCGCCGTAGTACTCGATGGGCACGATGTTGGGGTGCGCCAGCTTGCCGACGAGGGCCGCCTCGTACTTGAAGCGCTCGACGTATTGGGGATCGGCGGCGAGCATCGGGGGCAGGACCTTGACCGCGACGTCGCGATTGCTGGTCACGTCGCGTCCACGGTAGACCTCGGCCATGCCGCCGACATTGAGCAAGTCCAGCAGCACGTAATTGCCGAGTCGCTGGCCACTAAGGGCGCCGTCTTCTTGTGTCACGTCTTGCGCTCTGTTTCTTCACAGCTCGTTTCCAGGGGTGGACGGTCGCGCTGTGGATTGCCCCAACACGACGACGATGGCGGTTTGAAGGCGCCGCTATTGTAGGTCGCTCTGTAGCGCCTGTCAAGTGGCGAGAGGCCTGTATTTCTCCGCATGCTTACTCTAATCGCGGCGTGAAACTAGGATAGAGTGACTTTCGCTTGGGGCACACCGGCTTAAGGTGCGTGGTTGACTGCCAGGTGATCCACTACAGCTACAATAGTATGAGGGTTTCCGCTTTTGTGCCTGCCAGGCAGAATACCTTCACATGGAACACCAGAGCATGCGCAAAACCTATAAGTATAAACTCAAGCCCACTCCTGAACAGGAGCGGGTACTTGGGCGTGCCCTGATGCTCTGCCGTCATATCTACAACGCTGCTGTTGGGGAGCGATGTGAGGCGTGGCAAAAGTGCGGTGTCTCCATCAGCTACTATCAACAGAAAGCCGAGTTGCCGGGCATCAAGGAAGCCATGCCAGAGTACGGCGAAGTCCATTCTCAGGTCCTGCAGGACGTGGTGTTGCGTGTAGAGTGGGCGTTCCAAGCCTTCTTCCGCCGTATCGCATCTGGCGAGACACCAGGCTACCCGCGCTTCCACGGGCGCAACCGCTACAACAGCTTCACTTACCCCCAAGTGGGTGAGCATGAGGGCGCACGCCTCGATAATAGTTTTCTCGTCTTGTCCAGGATTGGACGTATCGCTGTGCGCTGGTCGCGTCCAATAGAGGGAACGCCTAAGACCGTCACGATTTTACGGGAAGCGGATGGCTGGTACGTCTGCTTCTCGTGCGCCGATGTGCCTATCCAGCCACTTCCAAAGACAGGCAACGAAACGGGCATCGACCTTGGGATAGAGGCGTTCG
Source organism: Ktedonobacterales bacterium (assembly GCA_036265775.1). Taxonomy (GTDB): domain Bacteria; phylum Chloroflexota; class Ktedonobacteria; order Ktedonobacterales; family JADMIN01; genus DASWAC01. Next base: position 7,443 of record DATAOM010000133.1, read on the forward strand.
CTACGCTGTCCGATGGTATGCGTATCTTCAATCCAGGTTGGTATCGCCAGGCGGAACGCCGCTTGAAGACGGCGCAACGTCGCGTCTCACGCCGAAAGAAAGGCAGCAACCGCAGGCACAAGGCGGTCACCCTGCTTGCCAAGGCGCATCAGAAGGTACGCCGCCAGCGGACAGACTTTCATCATAAGACCGCGCTCCACCTTGTACGCGAGAACGACACGATCTATCATGAAGACTTGCAGACGGCCAACATGGTCAGGAATCACCATCTCGCCAAAAGCATCCAAGATGCTGGGTGGGCGGCGTTCCTGAGCATCCTCACCTACAAGGCAGCATGCGCCGGTAGGCTGGTGGTAGCCGTGCCGCCTGCATTCACGAGCCAGATCTGTTCCGGCTGCGGCGCGCTAGTCTCGAAAGGCTTATCCATCCGTTGGCACTCGTGCCCGGAGTGTGGAACCAGTCTGCATCGAGACCACAACGCCGCACTGAACATCCTGATGCTCGGTAAGCATTGATGCTCGGTAAGCATTAAAGTGCGGTCGGGCAGACCGCACAGGCGTCAACGTGGCCCGGTGGGGCGAGCGTAGTCTGAGAATCCCTTGGGGAATGTCAAATGAAGACGATGACCGTGATGACGAGCAGGGCGAAGGTCAGCGCCGGCCAGTAGAGCAGCTTCGAGATGAGGTTGTCGTCGAGCTGGATGAGACGCTGCTGGCTGGCGAGGATGAAGACGACGGCGTTGATGGAGACGAGCAGGATGGCGAGATAGGTGAGGAAGTAGAACCAGCCGAGATAGAGGATGCCATTGGCGCTGACCTGCTGGCGCAGGTTGACGTGTGAGACGATGACAACGAAGAAGAGCGCCGCGGTGTACGCAAGGACGTTGGTGCTGTTCCATCCGGCGGGTTCCCGGCGCTCGCTGCGTCGGGTGGTCAGCAGCAGTATGCCGAAGAGCATGACCAGCGCGACCAGCGGTGGAACGATGTAGGCGATGAACGCGCTGACGATCTGCCGGCTCATGCCGATGTTGAAATAGAGCTCGGGGTAGCCGGTCTGGCGCGAGGAGTCAGCGATGCCCAGGTTGGTGTTGTAGTCGTGGGTGTGGTAGCTGAAGAAGGTCTCCCGCAGATCCCAATTCTCGAGCACGAGGGTTGGCTGGACGCCAGGGAGCGCTTCGGGGCGCATGGTGGTGTAGGACGCGAAGTCGGGCGTCAGTTCGACGTTGTGTGTGAGATCGGCGGGATTGACGCGCACCCAGATGTAATGGCGGTCGAAGGGATACTGGTCGTAGATGAATTGCTGGCGGAGCGTTGCCCGGAACGTCCAGCCAATGACCTGTGTGTCGCCCTCGGTGAGGTGATAGGCTTCGGCGCTCTGTATATCAGAGCCATCGGGCAGGGTGAAGCCGCGCGCGATATCCGCCGGGACCGCTGGCCCATAGCGCTGCCAGATGACGCCGCTGACGACCGGGTCGAACGCCGAGGTGAATTCGATGGACTGGATGAAGACACCGGTGGGAATGACGATGCGTGGCTGGCCGGATGACTCGGCTGGCTGCGCCGCGACATAGCGATCCACGTCGCGCTGACTAAGGAGCGGCGCCCCGGTGCCCTGCGGGAATGGCGCGAAGGTGAGCACGATCCAGATCGCCAGCACGGCCATCGCGCAGAGAATGCTGAAGGCGATGGAGAGTGTCCAGAGGTTGTGCGGGTCGAGACGGCTGCGCTTTCGATTGCGTGTCAGCGTCAGCCAGAGGAGGAGCGCGACGAGCAGCGCGAAGACCACGAGGATGAAAGTGAGCCAGAGGTGGTAGTCCGATCGGTAGACCTCTGGCTCGATCACGGTTGGGGCGGCGCGAGCGGACGGCGCGGGGCTTGCGCCAGCGCCGAGGACTCCCATTGTTCCCAAGGCGGCGAAGAGCGCAAGGGCGAGCAACGCGCCAGCGCCGCAGCGAAGCAGCAGGGTGAGCGGGCGGGTGGTCTGCATAGGGGCGGCTTCCGCTGGCGAGAGTGATCGAAGACACTGACGAGGACGATGACAGCATGTCGACGGAGGCGAGCGGTTTTCGGGCGCCACAAGAGCATAGGGTAGCATAGGTCGCGGGCGCCGGGCCGTCAAGCCGGAGTTGTTCGCGCTTCTCTGGCTTGACTGTAGAAGACGGGCCGAGAGGGTGATTCGCCACAGGTCAAGGCTGGTGAATGGAGTCGGGCCTGTCGACCTGGCGGCCATGAAATTCTCCTGCGCGGGCGGCGCATCTGGTTCGCTTGGTCAAGCAAGACAGAGCAGGTGGAGACGGATTGCGCCTCGTGCGCGGCGCCGCTATACTAGCGGGCGGACGATGCGGATTCACATGTAGATGAGGGTCTGACCGATGGCGCCTGTCTCGACCGTCGCCGCCGTCTACGCCCTGAGCGCGGTCGCGCTCGCGGTTGGGCTTGTGACGCTGCTGCACCGGCTTGAGCCGGAGTTCGACCCCTCGTGGCGGATGCTGAGCGAATACTCGCTGGGACGCTACGGCGCGCTGATGCGAGTGGCTTTCCTCGCGGGTGGTTCGAGCGTGATCGCGGTCGCCGTCGCGCTGGCGGGCGCTGCGTGGCCGGCGAGCCTTGGCCTCATCCT
>DATAOM010000134.1:0-1768 GCA_036265775.1 Ktedonobacterales bacterium
CTGCTGCTTGATGTGGCGCGTCGCCTCGATGCCAGTCATGCCGGGCATCGCCACGTCAATAATCAGCACATCCGGCTGGCTGGCGACCGCCTGTTCGACGGCGGAGATGCCATCGCCCGCCTCGGCGACCACCTCGATGTCTGGCTCGGCTTCGAGCAGGCGCCGTGTGCCTTCGCGCACCAGCACGTGATCATCGGCCAGCATCACCCGGATCGGTTCGCCCGTCTCGATGTTCGTATCGCCAGATCCAGGCTGCGCGTCGGCGTTCTCGTCGCCGCCGTGTGTCTTGCGTGCCATCGTCTCATCCTCTTTCATGAGCACGGCCGACGTATCATCCACCGGCGGTACTCCCGCGTATCCCCTGTTCGTCATGCGCAGCCTCCTGTATCGCATGGGTTATGGCTTGGGCCCCAATTGCGTTCGCGCTCCTGAGGGCGCCATTCAAGGAAAAGAACGCCCATCATTAGACGCATTCTACACACAACACAGGCAGAATTGCGCTACCACATTATACCTGCGATTCATACGTAGCGGGGAGCACGTGTCGTTACCGATCCCCTCATCCGCCAAATGGCGCCAGGGCGATTCCCCGCGCGCCATTGCGTCGCGCTCCGAACATCTCCACTCGCCTGCTAGTAGCAGCGATCCCGGCATTTCCGGCTACTCTATTCGCGCTGGAAACGGTCGTAGCGGCCGCCAGCTCGAAGATGCCTTGACGATCTCAAGCTACGTGAAATGGACTGTTCCCAGAAGAAACACTCTATGTTAGACTTGCATCTGGCCAACCGCCCGCTATCGAGGGGCCGCGAAGGCGGACGCGAGCGGAGGAGCAGGAGAGGAGAACGCGTTGAAGTTTCGATGGTCATACATCGCTTCGGTGGTGTTGGCGGGCGGCGCCGTTGCGGCGTGGTTCCTCAACACCTCAGGAAGCTATGCGGGACAACTGGAGTACTGGGTTTTCGGCCTGGCGCTGGTCGCGCTCATTCCCCTCGCGCAGGCCCTCAACGACGTTACCGAGGGATTAGCGCCGTATCTGGGCAAGGTGCTTCGTGGGCTGATCGAGGCCACATTTGGCAATATGCCGGAGATTGCCATCGGCCTGTTTCTGCTCCTCAAGGCGCATGAGAGCGCGGCGCTGCTCGAGACAAACTTCGTCATTATCCGTGGCCTGCTCATCGGCTCGGTCATCAACAACGCGCTGCTCGTGCTGGGTGTCGCGGTCTTCGCGGGCGCGCTGCGCAACGGGCGCATGACGTTTAACGCCAACCAGGCGGCAGGTTTCGCCTCGATGCTCGCGCTCGCGGTCGTCGGGCTGGCGCTACCCACCCTGGCGGCGGGCTTCGCGCGCGACCACTCGGCCGATGCCGTCGAGAACGCCAGCCTGATTGTCGGCGGTATCCTCTTCCTCACCTATATCATGTACGTCGCCGCCAGCCAGTTTGGGCTGGGCGAAAGAGTGCGTACCAGGAAGGCTCCAGAGGGCGCAGGTCAGGAGGGTGAGGCGGCTGAAGAGGAGGAACTCGACGAAGATGCGCGGAAACGTCGCCAAGCCGAGGAGGCTCAGGAGGCCCGCAGACGCATCGAGAGCGCCAAACGCGAGGAGGAGCGGCAGAGGAATCCCGTCAAACTGATCATCGGCGTCGTCGCACTGCTGTTCTTTACGCTGGTCATATTCCTGATGGCCAATTTCTTTGTCGGTGTTACCGATGAAGTTATCGCGCAGACGCCGCTGACGCCGCTCTCGGTGGGCCTGATCCTCTTCCCGATT